>DAOLLE010000200.1:0-2570 GCA_035331205.1 Burkholderiaceae bacterium | reverse complement strand
GTCCGCCTGCTGCAGCGCGCGCTCTCGAACCTGATTGGCAACGCCACGCGTCACGCACGACCGGGCAGCGAGGTGGAGGTCCGGATTGAATCGGTCAAGGACTGGGTGAAGCTGCGCGTGGTCAACGAGGGCTCGACGGTCGCACCAGACCACCTGCCCCGCTTGTTCGATCGCTTCTACCGCGTGGACACTTCCCGCAGCGGTGCGGACCGCAACCACGGACTGGGCCTGGCCATCGTCGCCGCCATCGCCCGCATGCACGGGGGACGCGTCGCGGCCGACTCCCGCGGCGGAATCACGTCGGTCGGCCTGGACCTCCCGGCGGTGGCCGCCGCAGCGGGCTGAACGTCAGTGGCAGCTGCCGGCGATGTCGCGCGCCCTGCCCGGCGCAGGGAGACGGTCCAGGCGCTTCGCGTCCGCCAGGCTCAGCCCTCCAACGGGGGCGGCGCCGGGCACGACCATCCCCGGCCCGTCCAGCCGCTTGGCACTTGTGAGGGTGAGACCGCTCTTTGCCGGTTCCGCAGATGAAGTAGTCGCCTGGGTCCGGTCTTCAAGCCGCTTCATGCGGGCAACGTCAGCTGTACAGGGGGTCGCGGCAAAGGCCGCGCCCGCAAAGGTCAACGCGATCATGCCCGTCGCAGCACGGAGGGTGTCTTTCATGGACCACTCGAGAAGAGTTGAAAGTCCCCGACTCTGCATACCGAGCGCTGACGCAATCTGAACCGGAAAATGACGGTTTGGTCAGATGGCTGCGGACCAGGACACGGCCCGACGTCGATGGGCCGCGGACCTCACCCACCGACATCTCTACAGGGACCGTCCGACCGTCTGAGGGCCAGGCTTGATGGCACGGCCACCCATGCTCCAGCAGCCGAGGCCGTTCAAGCGGCAGTTCCGCACTGAGGGCAGAACCTCGCCCCTGCCTGAAGCTGGCCGCGGCATCCGCCGCAAACGGACCGAACCAGGTTGCCCCCACACTGCGAGCAGAAGCGGGCACCAGGCGCGGCAGCTACGCCGCAAGCCTGGCATGCCCGCGCACTTGTCGGACCCGTCGCCTGGGCTGGTGTCTCGTGCCGGTTGTATGAACGATGGCCACGGTGGTGGCCGTTGCCATCGTGGCCGCCACGCTGATGGTGTCCGCCGAAGAGGCGCTCCAGAAAACTCATCTGATCCTCGATTTCCTTGTTTCGTATCGTGTTGGCACGTGCTCAGGCTTTCGTGGCCTTGCCAAGCAGGCGCAATCCGTTGAGCACCACCAGGAGGCTTGCCCCCATGTCCGCGAAGACGGCCATCCACATCGTGGCGTTGCCAAAGACGGCCAGCACCAGGAAGACCACCTTGATGCCGAGCGCGAGCGAGATGTTCTGCCACAGCACCGCATGGGTGGAGCGGGACAGTTGCACCGTCTCGGCAATGCGGCGCAGGTCGTCGTTCATCACGACCACGTCTGCCGCTTCCATTGCGGTGTCCGTGCCTGCCGCCCCCATCGCGACACCGATGTCGGCCTGAGCGAGGGCGGGCGCGTCGTTGATGCCGTCGCCCGTCATCGCGGTCGGACCGATCTCTCGCTGAAGGCGCTTGATCTCCTCGAGCTTGTGTTCGGGCAGCAGGTTGCCGCGCGCCTGGTCGATGCCGGCTTCGTGTGCCACGGCGCTGGCGGTGGCCTGGTTGTCGCCAGTCAGCATGACCGGCGTGATCCCGAGCGCACGCAGCGAGGCCACGGCCTCTCGCGACGACGGCTTGATCGTGTCGGCCACGGCGAACAGCGCGATGACGCGCTCCGGCGTGGCCAGCAGCGTCACCGTGCGGCCGCCATCCTCGTGCTGCTTGAGGCGCTCCTCCAGCGCGGGCGAACACTGGCCCCGCTCCTCGATCAAGCGATGGTTGCCCAACACGTAGGTCACGCCCCCGATCTCGGCCTGTACACCGCGCCCGGCCAGCGCCGTGAAGTTGATGGCCTCGACGCTGTTGGACTTGAGGCCGGCTGCGATGGCCTTGGAGACCGGGTGGTCGGAGTGGCTGGCCAGCACGAACGCGATGTGCTCCGCGGTGGCGGGTTCGGCGGCCGGATCCACCACGCCCCAGTCCACCAGGCGCGGCTTGCCTTCGGTGATCGTGCCGGTCTTGTCCAGCGCGATCGCCTTGATCTTGCGGGCCTCCTCAAGGTAGATGCCGCCCTTGACCAAAATGCCACGGCGGGCCGCGGCTGCCAGGCCGCTGACGATGGTGACGGGCGTCGAGATCACCAGCGCGCAGGGACAGGCGATCACCAGCAGCACCAGTGCCTTGTAGATCGCCTGCAACCAGGTCCAGCCGAGCGCCCAGGGGCCCAACAGAGCCACGGCCAGCGCGATGACGAAGATGGCCGGCGTGTAGAGCGCCGCGAAGCGGTCCACGAACCCCTGCGTCGGCGCGCGCGTCGCCTGCGCCTCCTCGACGGCGTGGATGATGCGCGCGAGCGTCGAATCCGAGGCCGGTGCGGTCACCTCGAACTCGAAAGTACCCGACTCGTTGATCGTGCCAGCGAAGACCGGGTCTCCGGGTGCCTTGTCGACCGGGATGCTCTCGCC
>DAOLLE010000199.1:0-6340 GCA_035331205.1 Burkholderiaceae bacterium | reverse complement strand
TACCTCGACCCGCTCAACCACCTGCAGGTCGAGCTGATGCGCCGCTACCGCGCCCACCCGCCGGGCGCCCCGAAGGACGCCGCGATGGAACGCATCCAGCGCGGCATCCACATCTCGATCAACGGCGTGGCGGCGGGGTTGCGCAACACGGGCTGACAAGCCGGCGCCCACCCTCAGGACAGCGCCCACTGAAGCGGCCTGCCGGGTCCAGATCAGGCTGGCGCAGTAGACCGATCGGGCGGCGCTGGATCGCCATCGGGCCGATCCGACTCGACGCCGACCAGCTCGCGCTGCGCCAAATCTCGAAGATGCCGATCCAGCGGCTTGGAGGCAGCGTAAACGGTCACCCAATCGGTCATCCACGCGAGCAACAGCACTGGAAGCGCCGCCACCACGCTGCCGTTCCACGGCGCAATGAAGCTGAGGGCCAGCACCCCCAGCGAGCACCAACCCCACTTGCGCACCAGCCCGAAGTGGTTGACGTAGGTCTCGCCTCGGCGTAGCTGCCACCAGCGCTGGGCCTCGTGATTGACCACCAGCACCAGGACCTCGTCCTTCCCGGTCGGCCGACTCGCCCAGATCAACCCGAGGCGATGCCCGTTGGCCAGGGGGATGTCTGCGTCCGACAGCGTCACCGGCAGCAACTCGGACGAATCCTCTTGCTGCAGGAAGAACTTCTGCGTCACCCGCACCGTCGAGCTGATGCTCACCGAGACGGGGCGGTCCGGACCGGCGGAGTGACTGCCACCGGACACATAGGTGTCGCTGCGCTCGGCCAGGCCGGACACCCGCCCGCGCGCAGATCGGAACTCCACCACCCGGCGTCCGCCCCGGTAGGCATCCGGCTTGTCCGAGTGGCCCCCGAAACCGGGCGGCTGGGTCAGCACGCCCAGGCTGACAACGGCCAACATCGCCAAGCCGATCATGCCGGCGATGCGCATGTAGGGACTACTGCGTTGCTCCGCCTCGGCGCGCTGAGCCACCTCCAGGGCCTGCCGCTGTCGCGTCTGCGCCTGCTGTTGACTCGCCCCCATTTGCCGTTGCCGCTGTTCCTGGACCAAGGGCAGCTGGCGCAACTGCTCTCTCAGCGCTGGCGCCAGCAGGGGCTCGACCACCTCGGCCCGGAAATTCTTGTCGAGCTCCAGGCGTGTCGAGGCGTTGAACCATTTGGCGCGCGGCGAGTTCAGCTGCAGGCGCTTGGTTTCCTCGGGGTCGAAGCCGGCCAGCGTTTTTCGCTCAATCTCAACAGCCTTGGAGCGGTACCCGCTCAGCAGCGCCTTCTCCTGCACCGTGAGCTGGTTGCGGTAGACCCGCCCGTCCGACAAGGTTTCCACGATGCCGGCCGCTTGCAGCAGTGCAGCCCGCTGACGCGCCACGGTGGTGAGGCCATCTCCTGCGGCAGCGGCGGACATCACCTGCTCGACGCTGGGCAGGCCCTGGGCCGCATCGGCCCGGGCGGACGGAGCCAGGGCGGCGGCCCAGGCAGCCAAGGCCAGGAGCAGCCCTCGCCCGAGTCGCTGCCACGCTGACCTCTGAACGGTGGGGGCAAGGCCCCATCGGATCGATTCGATCATCGCTGTACTCCGGGTTTGCCTCGGGCCGGCCTGCGGCGGCCCAGTCCGCCGCGACACCTCAGCGCCCGCCCGACGCGATCTTCTGGATGTTCTCGTTGATCTTGAACAGCACGATCAACAGCTCGCACCACACCCGCGCGCCCAGCGCGCCGCCGGCCATCACGAACAGCCCGCCGAAGAAGCCACCGAACGAGAACCGACCGGTGCTGAACATCGCACCGATGCCGGCAAAGAGCGCCGCAGCGAGCAGCAGCCAGTAGATGAAGGTGATGATCTTCGGGGTGATCATCTGGTCGAAGTGAAGCAGTGACTTCATGGCGAATGCTCCTGTCATGGAAGATTGGTTTGCGGGGAACCCCGCCGGTGCCCCCTGTCAGCGCCCCGGCCTCATCGGATACACCATCGGCTTGCCGTGCATCGGTGTACCTGGCTTGTCGGCGCGCACCACCTGACCTTGGTCATCCACGATTGCCAACGCCCGGTAAGCGCCGCCAACCGGTTGGCGAGTCACGGCCAGCCGGTTGGACGTGAACATGCTCAGCAGCTCGACCACCTTGGGGCCGCGCTGCTGCAGCACCTGCACGGCGCAGCCGGCGCGGCCGCTACAGAACGATGCCGCCGTGGAGCGCAGCACGATCTCCGGGCGCCCGTCGCCATCCAGATCGACGCCCGCCATCTCGAAGTCCTCCGCCACCAGCTCGCGCGTCGCCGCGTGCTTCAGGAAGAAGGCTTTTGCCTTGGCGGTGCCGGGCTGGAACTTGATCACCGGTCCGACCTCGACAGCGGCCTGAGCCTGGGCCGCCACCCATTGCGCTCCACCCAGCGTACCCAGCAGCAGCGCGATCGAAAGGGGCACCGGCCTCAGCACAGACGAATTCAGCTTCTTCATGTTGAGCACCTCCGAACATCCGAACGCCAGTCACGGATGACAGCCCCAGGATCGCTGCGAAGGACAAAACCTATCGCGTGATGGCTGGCAGGCAGAGTTGGCGCCGTTTGCCCGGCGAACGAGTCCGAAAGTCAATCCGCCCGTCGGTACAGGCCTGTTCGCCCCGGCACCGGCAGTACGTCAAGTCACTGCCCAACCCCGGCCGATGGGTCTTGTTGTATTCGTTGACCCGATACACGCAGGAATACAGCCGGTCGGCCGGGGTGGGGCAGACCGCCGTGGCGGCCTGCCCCGTGGCCGATGCCGCCCAGGCCTGCGATCCGACGGCCAGCCAGGGCATCGTCGTCGACAAGACTGCCGCCAGGATCAGGTGTCGCGTCTTCGAAGAGTGAGTCAAGCCGTGCATGTCCAACTCCTGATTGGATTGTGAGGAAGTGATCACCGCGACACCATCCACCCCTCGCTGCCGCGCACCAGGCGCAGCTGGGCGGAGTTGGTCGCCACACGGCCCATCGCCTTGACGGTCACCTCGACGTCGCAGCGGAAGGCCTTCTCGCCGGCGGCTTCGCAGCCGAGCTTCTTCACGTCGGTCAGCTCCACGTTCGGCAGCATGCCTTTCAGCATCCCGGGCATGGCCGCCGATTCGGCCTTCTGCTGGCGCTCCAGCGCGCCGCGGATGTCGCCTTCGCTGGGGGCGCCCGAGCAGGCGCTCATCAGCAAGGCGGCCAGGACCGCTGCCGTGGCAATGCCGGCACGGCGGCGCGGCAGGTGGGAAATCGATGAATGCAGTCGCATGCTGTTCTCCCGGTGGTGGTGACCCGCCCGATGCGGGCCACGGGACCAAGGTTGCGACCGGGGGCGTTACCGGGGCGTGACCAGCCCAGGGTTGAGCAGCCGGACGTTGACCGGGTTGGCGTGCAGGAAGCTGTCCCGGAAGACCTCGGGAACATCCGGCAGGGCGTGTTCCAGGATCCAATGGCGTGCCTCGTCAACGCAGCGATGGGCCAGCGCAGCATCATCCAGACGCCGCGCCAATTGCAGCCCGAGGTCATGAAACTCAGGCAGATACACCCCGATGGGCCGGACCTCCGCCAACGTGTCGAGGGCCTGGCACAGGACTTCACGAGCCTGCGCGAGGCGGTCGCGGCGCATCAGCATCTCGGCCCAGCGCAGGCGACCCAGCTGAGCCACCGCGGGCATCTCGCGCTGCTCGCACTCGGGCACGAGCACCTGGCAGCGCTGCAGGGCGTCCTCGCCGTCCAGCCACGCCAGTCGATCGAACTCGATCGGCAGGCGGGCAAACGGCAGGTCGCAGCTTTCAAAACAGGCCAACGCCTGGTCCAGCAGCAGTTGCCGCCCGGCGGGACCTTCGGCCCACAACGCATACAGCCAGGCCTGCAGCGCCCGCTGGTAGAACGGCGCGCCGTCCGGTATGGCGGGCAGCGCTCGGCGGGCCCGGTGCGGCTGGCCGAGGTGGTGGTACGTGCGCGCCACGGCCTGGCGCATCGATGCGCCGGTGACCGTATCGGCATCGAAGACAGCGAGGACGTTGTCACCCAGGGTCGTCAGCGCCGAACCGAATCGGCCCTGCTCGCACTGCACGCGCGCCAGGTTGAGCAGGTCCACGCCATGGCCCTGTCCCCCCAGTTCGCGGCGCCCCTGCACCGAGGCGGCCAGCAGCGCCTCGGCCTCGTCCAGCCGCCCCAGCACGGCACGGCTGCGCCCGAACATCGTGCGCGCATCACAGGCGTTGGTGCCGTCCTGGTGGAGGTCGAAGTACGCGATGACCCGCTCGAACAGCTCACCGGCGCGCTGGCGCCGGTCGCTCTGGTCCAGCAGGATGGCCAGGTCCGCATACCAGGCGTGCCGCAGGTCGGCCTCGGCCAGCTGTTCCGCCCAGGGCCGCAGCGCTTCCAGCCGGTCCGCCGCCTGTCGCACGCCATGAATCTGTGCCCCGGCCACGATGCCCAGGTAGGTGGCATGTTGTACTTGGTGCTCATCGCCGGCCGAACGCGCCAACTCCACCGCCGCCGCCAGTTCCTGCAGGGCCGGCTCGAACCGGCTGGCGTACATGTGGCACACCCCGAGTTCCTTGTGGGCGATGGCGCGGTGGCGGTCATTGTCGGCCAGCGCCAGCAACCGCTCGGCCACCGCCGCAGCCTGGGTGGGTGTGCCGGTTTCGCGGGTGACGATGACCAGCCGCTCCAGCAGATCGCCAGCCCAACCGGTCTGCGCGCTGGCAATCGCCAGGTCTGCAGCCTGCGCCCACCACCGGCATTCGTCGGCCAGCCGGCCCAGGCCACGGGCCAGATCGGCCGCGCGGGCAAAGTCGCGCGCCGCCTGTGCGGCGTCCCCACCGGCCTCCCGGTGTGCCGCACGACGGGCGGTCTGTGCCGGCGAGGGCGTCTGCGGCAACGCCTCCCCCAGGGCCCGATGCAGCCAGCGCCGGATGGCCTCCGGCACCCCCCGACGCACGGCCTGCGCCACCAGGTCGTGCACAAAGCGCAACTCGTGCAGGACGTGCTGCGACTCCAGCTCCCCCAGCGCCTCCACCAGATCGAGCGGATGGCAGGCCAGCACCTGCGCCGCCAGATCGACCGTCAGATCCTCCTGCGCCAGTGCCGCCAGCCGCGCCAGGCGCAGCGCGGCGGTCGTCAGGGCGGCCACCCGCTCTTCCACGAGTCGCCCCAGCCCAGCCGGGACCGGCAAGGCCACGCCGCTACCCGCCGCCAGGCCGTGACGGGCGGGCGAACGCAACAACGCCTGCAGGGTTTCCAGCAGATGCATCGGGTGGCCCTGGACATGCGCATGCAGCACCGACGCCCAGGTGGCCTCCGACAGGGCGGCCGGGAGATCGAGCGATCCGAGCAGCGCCTGAACCTGCACCAGCGTCAGCGGAGGCAGGTCCAGGAACGCCAGCCGTGCCGGCGACGCCTGCGCCCACCAGAGCCTGAGCGCCTCGGGACAGGGCTCGGGCCGCAGCGCCAACACCCAATCCGGCCCCGGCACTTCACACAGCGCCGGCAGCAGCTGCAGCGAAGCCTCGTCGGCACGGTGCAGATCGTCGATGCACACCGTCACCGGGCCGACCACGGACAGCAGGTGCTCCACCGCGCGCATCAGGCGCGCTGCCTGGATGCTGCCCACCGGTTGAGCCGCGGTCGGCTCTGCTGCGGCAGCCACCCCTTCGCCCGGCGCATCGGGCAACAGGCGCGCGAACTCCTGGCCCACCCAGGCGGGCAAGGCAGCAACGCTCGCTCCCGCGCCGACGTTGCCCGATCGCCGCGCCAGCAGCGCAGCAATCAGCCGCGTCAGGCTGGCCCAGGGCAGGTGTTCGTCGGACGCGCCAACGGCCACCAGCACCACCGCGGACGAGGTGGCCGCAAGCTCCTGCAGCAGGCGCGATTTGCCCATGCCGGCGTCGCCACGCAGAACGGCGATGTGCCCCTCGGCCCGTGCGGCCAGCATCGCCTCCAGCACCGCCTCGCGCCCCACCAGCCGCGGCGGGCGCAGGATGCTCACCGGCGTGGGCGGTTGCGCCACCGGCAGGGTGGCGTCACCGGCGTCGATCAGCGCGGCCAGGCGGCGGGTTTCCTCGCTGGGGGTCTCGCCCAGCGCGTGGTCGAGCGCGTCCTTCAGCTGTTCATAGGCCGCCACGGCGGCGCTGCGGTCGCCACGGCGGTAGTGCAGGCGCATCAGGCGGCGGCTGGCGTGCTCCTGCAGCGGCTCGTCGGCGGCCAGCCGCTCGGCCCAGCGCAGCGCGGTGGCGATCTGCTCGCGCGCCTCGGCCGCATCGGCCAGGCGCGCCAGCGCATCGGCACGCCGCTGCGCCCAGCGCCTGGCCACCGCCCGCTGCAGTTCCTCGTCATCGAATACC
>DAOLLE010000198.1:0-6348 GCA_035331205.1 Burkholderiaceae bacterium | reverse complement strand
CCATCGGCATGGCGCGCGCGGCCTTCGAGGCGGCGCTGGCCTACAGCAAGGACCGCATCGCCTTCGGCCAGCCCATCTTCAACCACCAGGCCGTGCAGTTCCGCCTGGCCGAAGCCGCGATGCAGATCGAGGCCGCCCGCCAGCTCACCTGGCACGCCGCCACCCTGAAGGACGCCGGCCTGCCCTGCCTGAAGGAAGCGGCCATGGCCAAGCTCTTCGCCACCGAAATGGCCGAAAAAGTCTGCTCCGCCGCCATCCAGACCTTCGGCGGCTACGGCTACGTCAGCGACTTCCCGGTCGAGCGCATCTACCGCGACGTGCGGGTGTGCCAGATCTACGAGGGGACGAGTGACGTGCAGAAGATTCTGATTGGGCGGGCGTTGGGGTGAGGCTAGGCCAGCCATTCGCCATTCGCGAATAGCGAATGAGTGGGGCGATTGGCGGTACAGTGCGGTCATGTCCCGCGCCTTTCCCCAGGTGGCCCTGCGCCCCCAGGATCTCGTCGTCCTTCTGCGCCTGTCGTTGCAGGATGGCCCGGCGCCCAGCTACGCCGCCCTGGCCACCGAACTGGCACTGACCGCCTCCGAGGTGCACGCCGCCGTCGAGCGGGCCACCCTCGCCCAACTGGCCCGCAAGGACGCCAAGGGCAAGCCCAGTGTCGTGCGCGAGGCGCTGCGCCTGTTCGTGCAGCACGGCGCCCGCTACGCCTTCCCGGCCGTCCGTGGCGAAATCACCCGCGGCCTGCCCACCGGCTACGCCGCCGCCCCGCTGGCCGGCCGCATCGTTGCACCGGCCGACGAGCCCGTGCCGGTCTGGCCCGACAAGAACGGCACGACGCGCGGCGCCACCCTGTACCCGCTCTACCCCAACGTTCCCCTGGCGGCGCAACGCAACCCAGCCCTGTACGAACTGCTGGTGCTCTTCGACGCCATCCGCGCCGGCAGCCCGCGCGAACGGGCCTTGGCGATCGGCCTGTTCGAGCAGCAGCTGGCGGCTCATACGGCCGCGTCCGCCGCCATGAACCCGGCTCAGCCCGCATGAAGCCCGGCGACCCGAACGTCCTGCTGCTGGAAACCGTCGCCCAGCGCCTTGGCGACGACCTGCGCGAAGCCCTGGTCTTCGTCGGCGGCGCGGTCGTCGGCCTGCTGATCACCGATCCCGCCGCCCCGTCGGTGCGCCCGACCGAGGACGTGGACCTGATCGTGCAGACCCTCGCCCTGGCCGACTACCGCGCCGTCGAGCGGCGCCTGACCGAGCGGGGCTTCACCCACGACCTCTCCGCCGACGCGCCCATCTGCCGCTGGCGCATCGGCCCCGTGGCGGTGGACGTGATGCCGACGCTGGAGAGCGTGCTGGGCTTTGCCAACCGCTGGTACCCGCTGGCCATCGACAGCGCCGAACGGGTCGCCCTACCCAGTCGCACCCCGATCCGCCTGATCTCCGCGCCCGCGTTCATCGCCACCAAACTGGAAGCCTTCGACGGTCGCGGCCAACGCGACCACCTGTTCAGCCACGACCTCGGCGACGCCATCAGCGTCATCGACGGCCGCGATGCCCTCCTGTCGGAATGCCGCAGCGCGCCCGACGAGCTGAAGGCCTACATGGCTCGCCGCTGGACCGACCTGCTGAACACCCCCAGCTTCCTCGAAGCCCTGCCCGGCCACCTTCCCGGCGACAGCGCCAGCCAGCAGCGGCTGCCGGATCTGCTGGACAAACTCGGCGGCCTCGCGCGGTTGGCGTGATCGGGAAAGCCCCCGCCGCCTGTCAATCCTGAGGGCACACATGAGCCGCCGAGACTCGCGGCTCAATGAGGCCTTCCTCAATAGCCACGCAGCATGAAGTCCAGCGAGGCCTCGACGCGCAGGTGATCGTCGGGCGACAACCGGCCCACCGGATGTCGCAGCAGCGCGGCAGGAACGGCCAGGATGTTGGGTGTGTCCAGGACCCAGTCGTCCCCATCGACCTGGATCAGCTGCTGCGCACCGCGCAGCAGCGGCCGATCGGATCGCCAGCGCCGCAGCGGAACGCACCAGCGGGTGGGCGTCTGCACCAAGTCGCTTTGAACGTCCAGGTACAACCCATGGGACGCACGCGGGTCGGTGTTGGCGAACAGGTCGAAGCGGGCCACGCGTCAGCCCTCACCGGCGGAACCATCGGTCGCCCCCGATTCCAGGAAGCGTTGGAGCTGCTGCGCCGCGGTCCCCTCCGCCTCGATGTCACGGGCGTAGACCTCGAGGGCATCGCGGTTGTCGAGGGCCCATCGGCTGGCACTGGCATATCCGCCGGGGGGGCGCCAATCACCGACGTCATCGGCGGCCGCGACTGCCCGCGCTGGTACCGCGCGCATCGGCAGCAGCTCCACACGTCCGTCGGGGTGGTAGACCACCTCGAACAGCTGCCCCGCCAAGCGCTTGCCCAGCGAAATCTGTCCGCTGGCACCGACTTCCTTGAGCATGACGAGCGTCCTTTCAACTGATGTCTTCAATCATGCCGCATGAACAAAAGCTGCGGTAGTGACTCCCTCACCCCCGCCGCGACGCCAGCCAGATGCTCGGCAGGATCAGCGCGGCGCCGGCCCCGTGGTACCACTGCGGCACCTCGCCGAGCAGCCACCAGGCGTTGACCGAGCCGTAGAGCGGGCCGAGGTAGAGCAGCAGCGAGGAGCGGGTGGCGCCGAGTTCGCGCAGGAGGAAGGCGTAGGCCAGGTAGGACAGCAGGCCGGGGAGGATGGCGGCGGTGACGATGAGCGTCAGCGCGTGGGCCGTCAGCGGCAGGGGAGGGACCAGCCAAGCCTCCAGCAGCGTGAAGGGGATGAGCACGACCACACCGCCGATCATCAGGCAGGCCAGGCGGGGCAGCGCCGGCAGCGCGCTGCGCCAGTGCTGCTGCAGCACCGAGTAGGCGACCCAGGAGAGCATGCACAGCAGGATCCAGCCGTCGCCCGGGGTGAGGCGCAGGTGCAGCAGGTTGTGCCAGTCGCCCTTGAGCACGACGAAGACGACGCCCAGCAGCGCCAGCCCCATGCCCAGGCGCTGCCAGCCGCTGGCGTGCTCGTGCAGCAGGCGGCGGCTGGCGATCGCGATGCCCACCGGCGCGGCGGCGTAGATCAGGCCGATGTTGGTGGCGGTGGTGCTCTGCCCGCCGAGGTAGACGATGGCGCCGCAGATCCACATGCCGGCGGCGCCGAGCAGCAGGCTCTCGCGCCACTCGGCCCGCACCACCGCGCGGCGCTGCCAGAGTTCGCGGCCCACCCAGGGCAGGAGCAGCAGCAGCGCGATGCCCCAGCGCCCGAGCGCGAGCACGTGCGGCAGCACGACGCCCTTGGCCGCGCGGGCGATGACGTAGTTGGACGACCAGATGATGGGGGTGAACCAGAGCAGCAGCAGGGCGAGCTGGTGGCGGCGCGCAGGGGTCACGCTCAGGCCTTGACGACGAAACTTTGGCTCTGGAAGGCGAAGAAGAAGGCGCGCCACTGCTGCGCGGGATCTTTGGATGGGTACTCGATGACCAGCGCGCCGTCCTGCCAGGGGCCGTTGTCGGCGGCGTACTTGCCGCTGTTGCCCTGGTTCATGTGGATGTCGTGGATGCCGCGGCCGGGGGTGAAGTGGAAGTAGTCGTCGGGCCGGTCCAGCTCGGGGCCCCAGGCGGCGCCGAAGGCGTAGAGCTGCGCGCCGGTCTGGCCCATGGCCTGGACGACGGCGGCCTCCAGCCGGTCCTTCAGGTCGTTGTTGGCGCCGGGCTTGTCGGGCGGCACGGGCTGCATGGACCTGGGCTCGAAGAGGTGCTCGCGCAGGTAGTCGATCGCCAGGCCGCCGGCTTTGTGCGCCAGCTTCTGGTAGCCGGCGGGCTGCTGGCGCAGCAGCGTGGTGAGGCTGACCGGCAAGGTGGTCAGTGACTTGAACAGCACCGTCGAGGGTGACTTGGGCGCCGAGGACTTCACGTTGACCGCCACGCGGTGCATCTGCGCGCCAGTCTTCGCCGCCGCGCGGACCAGGATCTGGTAATGGTCGTCGTCGGCGTCGCGCAGGTGGCCGACGGGCGTGCCCTTGAGCAGGCCGTAGGTGGGCAGGGGCATGGTGGGAGGCTCCGCTGAGTGGGTGTCGATGGCAAGCCGCAGTGTCGATGCGGCCCCCGGGGATGTCCAGCCTGGACGGGCGGACTGCGGCATCGACAATGCCGGCAGAGGCCGCCGCGCCCCCGGCCGGCCCGATGAGGAGAACCCGATGAACCGCCCCACCTGGCGCTGGCCAACGCCGATCCGCACCCTCCTGGCGCCGCTGCTGGTCGCGGCCGCACTGGGCCTGGCCGGCTGCGGCACGGCGGTGGTCAACCCCGTCACCGGCGAGAGCGAGCGCACGGTGATGGACGAGGCCGCCGAGGTCGAGGCCGGCCGCCAGGCGCACCAGCAGGTGCTCGCCGAGCAGGGCGCCTACGACCACCCACGGCTGCAGGCCTACGTCAACGAGCTGGGCCAGCGGCTGGCGCGCCAATCGCACCGCAGCCAGCTGACCTGGACCTTCACCGTGCTCGACAGCCCGGAGGTCAACGCCTTCGCGCTGCCGGGCGGCTACGTCTACGTCACCCGCGGCATCCTGGCTTATCTGGACAGCGAGGCCGAACTGGCCGGCGTGATCGGCCACGAGATCGGCCACGTCACCGCCCGCCACGGCGCGCAGCGCGCCACGCGCCAGCAGAAGGCCGGCATCGGCGTGCTGGCGGCCACGGTGCTCGGCGCGGTGCTGGAAACGGCTGGCGTGCGCGGCGCCACCGACCTGTTCAGCCAGACCTCACAGAGCATGGCGGCCGGCTACATCGCCTCCTACAGCCGCGAGCAGGAGTCGCAGGCCGACCGGCTCGGCGCCGAGTACCTCGTGCGCAGCCGCTACGACCCGAAGAACATGGTCGACGTGATCGGCGTGCTCAAGAGCCAGGAGCGCTTCGCCACCGACCAGGCCAAGGCCGAGGGCCGCGCGGCGCCGGCGGGGGCCAACTGGCTGTCCTCCCACCCCAGCAACGACCAGCGGCTGGCCGACATCCGCCGCATCGCCGCGGGCTACGCCGCACCGGCCAGCGGCTACGGCGACGAAGGCCGCGCGCGCTACCTGCAGGCACTGGAGGGCCTGACCTACGGCGACAGCCGCGCCCAGGGCGTGACGCGCGGGCGCAGCTTCTACCACGAGGACCTGGGCATCACCGTCACCGCGCCGAACGGCTGGCGGCTGCAGAACCGGCCGGACGCCATCGTGCTGGTCAACGGGGCGGGCGACGCCGGGCTCGTGGTGCGCCTGGTGCCACCCAAGGCCGGCGCCACGCACGAGGAGATCCTGCGCGGCCTGGGCCAGCCGGTGAGTGGCCGCCCCGAGCCGCGCACGCTCAACGGCCTGGCGGCCACGCACTTCGCCGGCACGGTGCGCAACGCCCAGGGACAGACGCAGACCGTCGAGCTGACGCTGGTCACCGGGCCAGGCCAGCGCACCTACCTGCTGCTGCCGGTGAGCCGCGACAGCACGGCGCTGCAGCGCGCGCAGACCGGGCTGGCGCAGGCGGAGGGGTCGTTTCGCGCGATGACCGCGGCGGACCGCCTCGCCGCCCGGCCCTGGGCGATCCGCCTGCAGCCGCTGCCGCGCGGCGGCTTTGCCGAGCTGGCGCGCAACTCGCCGCTGGGCCCGCAGGCCGAGGGCCAGCTGCGCCTGCTCAATGGCGTCTACAGCGGCAGCGGCCCGGCGGCCACCTCGGCGCCGGAGCCCCGGGTGGGTCAGCTGGTGAAGACCATCCAGCCCTGACGGGGCCTCCAGCGGTGGATCAGCCCCCGCCCGCCTTCACCGCCAGGCGCCACAGCGAGGTCACCTCCTTCGACCGCGCGGCGTGCAGCGGATCGCTGGCGTCGCCAGCCTTGGGGTGGCGCGGGCGGGCGTCCAGGCGGCCCACCACCTGCAGACCGGCGCGCTCGAACAGCGCCAGCAGCTCGTCGCGGGAGCGCAGCGCCAGGTGCTCGGCCAGGTCGGAGAGGATCAGCCAGCCCTCGCCCCCCGGCGCCAGCCGCGCGGCCAGGCCGTCGAGGTAGCCGGTCAGCATGCGGCTGCCCTCGTCGTAGACCGCACGCTCCAGCGGCGAACTCGGCCGCCCCGGCAACCAGGGCGGGTTGCAGACGATCAGGTCGGCCCGCTCGGCGGCGCCCCCGGTCGCGTCACCCCCCGCCGCCGGGAACAGGTCGGCGCGCAGCAGCTCGACCCGGTCGGCCACGCCCAGGCGCTGGAAGTTCTCGGCCGCACAGGCCAGCGCGCGGGCGTCCAGGTCGGTGGCCTGCACCCGCTCGGCGCCGCGGCGCGCCAGCACGGCGGCCAGCAC
>DAOLLE010000197.1:0-6351 GCA_035331205.1 Burkholderiaceae bacterium | reverse complement strand
CGCTTCATCATCAGGTCGGAGAAAGTCGCCAGGTCGGGCGCGACGATGCGCAGCAGGTAGTCCGCCTCGCCGCTGATCGAGAAGCACTCCAGCACCTCGGGCAGCGCGGCGATCTGTCGCTCGAACTCGGCCGGCCGCGTCTGGTCGTGGCGCTCCAGCAGCACGTGGGCAAAGGCCGTCACCCCCAGGCCCAGCGCCGCGGCGTCCAGCAGCGCGGCGTAGCCGGTGATTACCCCCGCCGCCTCCAGCCGCTGGATGCGCCGGCTGATCTGCGACGCCGACAGCGCCGCGCGCTCGCCCAGCGCGGCGTTGGTGGCCTGGCCGTCGCGCTGCAGCGCCGCCAGCAGCGCCAGGTCGTAGCGGTCGATGCTCAGTTCGTTCACGAATCGGCTCCTTGATGCACGGCTTGTGCACCCGGACACCATCCTAAGCCCCCGAACGAACACCGTTTGCGGGCCACTCGCACGACAGTGGAGGGCATTCCAGCCACCCCGCTCGCCGCACGGCACCGCCCGCCATGAACCTCACCGAATCCCTGCTGCACGCGCTGAAGGCCCACGGGGCCCGCCAGATCTTCGGCATCCCCGGCGACTTCGCCCTGCCCTACTTCAAGGTCATCGAGGCCTCGGGCATCCTGCCGCTGTACACCCTCTCGCACGAACCCGGCGTGGGCTTCGCGGCGGATGCGGCCGCGCGCATCGGCAGCAACGACGGCGGCCCGGCCCTGGGCGTGGCGGCGGTGACCTACGGCGCTGGCGCGCTGAACATGATCAACTCGGTGGCCGCCGCCTACGCCGAGAAGTCCCCGCTGGTGGTGATCTCCGGCGGCCCCGGCGAGGGCGAGTCCAACTCCGGCCTGCTGCTGCACCACCAGGCCAAGCGGCTGGACTCGCAGTTCCGCATCTTCGAGGAGATCACCTGCGACCGCGCTCGGCTCGACGACCTGGCGCGCGCCCCGGCCGACATCGCCCGCGTGCTCGCCAACTGCCTGAAGCACTCCCGCCCGGTCTACCTCGAAATCCCGCGCGACAAAGCCGCCGCGCCCTGTGCGCCGGTGCCCGCCCTCCAGCCCACCGCGGTGGACCCGGACGCGCTGGCCGCCTGCGCCGACGAGGTGCTGCAGCGCCTGCGCCAGGCCACGCGGCCGGTGCTGATGATCGACGTCGAGGTGCGCCGCTACGGCCTGGAAGCCCAGGTCGCCGAGCTGGCCCGCCGCCTCGCACTGCCGGTGGTGACCTGCTTCATGGGCCGCGGCCTGCTGGCCGACGCCGACGCCCCGCTGGTCGGCACCTACATGGGCGTGGCCGGGCTGCCCGAGGTGACCCAGCTGGTGGAGGACTCCGACGGCCTCTTCCTGCTCGGCGTGATCCTGTCGGACACCAACTTCGCCGTGTCGGAAAAAGCCATCGACCTGCGCCGCAGCATCGTCGCCTGCGACGGCGAGGTGCGCCTGGGCTGGCACGTCTACCCCGAGATCCCGCTGGCCGCGCTGGTCGAGGCCCTGCTGGCGCGCACCGCGCCGCGCGAGCAGCGCTTCCAGGTCACGCGCAGCGCCTACCCCCGCGGCCTGCAAGCCGACGACGCACCCATCGCCCCGCAGGACATCGCCACCGCGGTGAACGACCTGATGGACCGGCACGGCCGCCTGCCCATCGCCGCCGACATGGGCGACTGCCTGTTCACCGCGATGGACATCGCGCACACCGCCCTGGTGGCCCCCGGCTACTACGCCACGATGGGCTTCGGCGTGCCCGCCGGCCTCGGCCTGCAGGCCGCCACCGGCCAGCGCCCGCTGATCCTGGTGGGCGACGGCGCCTTCCAGATGACCGGCTGGGAGCTGGGCAACTGCCGCCGCTATGGCTGGGACCCGATCGTCCTGCTGTTCAACAACGCCAGCTGGGAGATGCTGCGCACCTTCCAGCCCGAGTCGCGCTTCAACGACCTGGACGACTGGGGCTTCGCCGCCATGGCCGCGGGCCTGGGCGGTGACGGCCAGCGCGTGCGCACCCGCGCCGAACTGCAGGCCGCGCTGGAACGCGCCACCGCCACGCGCGGGCGCTTCCAGCTCATCGAGGTCATGATCCCCCGCGGCGTGCTGTCGCAGACGCTGCAGCGGTTTGTGGCGGGGGTGAAGCGGTTGAACGCTGGAGCTGGGGCGGGGAAGGCGTAACGGCACAAGACCCGCTCATCGGGGCGATCGCGCGGGCCTGACCGCGCCGGCAGAATGGGGTGAAGAACCGCCAATCGGCCCGTACAGTCAGGGGAAACCGCCGCCGTGGACAAGAAATCGCTCAGCGAACGCGACATCTGCACCCAGTTCATTACCCCGGCCATCGTGGCCGCGGGCTGGGACTTGCAGCGGCAGGTGCGCGAGGAGGTCACGTTCACCAAGGGCCGCGTCATCGTGCGCGGCCGGCTGCACACCCGCGGCCAGGCCCGGCGGGCCGACTACGTGCTCTACCACCAGGCCAACCTGCCGCTGGCGGTGATCGAGGCCAAGGACAACACCCACGGCCCGGGCGACGGCATGCAGCAGGCGCTCGACTATGCCGAGGCGCTGGATGCGCCCTTCGTCTTCACCAGCAACGGTGACGGCTTTGTCTTCCACGACCGCAGCGGTACCGGCACGCAGGTGGAAACCCACCTCGGCCTGGACCAATTCCCCAGCCCCGCCGAACTCTGGCGGCGCTACTGCCTCTGGGCCGACCTGACGGACGCTGACGTGCGCGCCCGGGCGCAGGTGCCCTACTACGACGACGGCAGCGGACGCGCGCCGCGCTACTACCAGGTCAATGCCATCAACCGCACGGTGGAGGCGGTGGCCCGCGGCCAGCGGCGCGTACTGCTGGTGATGGCCACCGGCACGGGCAAGACCTACACCGCCTTCCAGATCATCTGGCGGCTGTGGAAGAGCCGGCAGGCCCGGCGCATCCTCTTCCTGGCCGACCGCAACATCCTGGTCGACCAGACCCGCAACAACGACTTCAAGCCCTTCGGCGCGGCGATGACCAAGATCACCGGCCGCAAGATCGACACCAGCTACGAGATCTACCTCAGCCTCTACCAGGCGGTGACGGGTGCGGAGGAGGAGAAGAACGTCTACAAGCAGTTCTCGCCGGACTTCTTCGACCTCATCGTGGTGGACGAATGCCACCGCGGCAGCGCGGCCGAGGACTCGGCCTGGCGGGACATCCTGGCCTACTTCAGCAGCGCCACCCAGATCGGCCTGACCGCCACGCCCAAGGAGACGAAGGAGGTCTCCAGCACCCACTACTTCGGCGAGCCGGTCTACACCTACAGCCTGCGCCAGGGCATCGACGATGGCTTCCTCGCCCCCTACAAGGTGGTGCGCATCGACTTCGACCGCGACCTGCAGGGCTGGCGCCCGCCCAAGGGCATGCTCGACAAATATGGCGAGCCGATCGAGGACCGCATCTACAACCTGCGCGACATGGACCGCCAGTTGGTGCTGGAGATGCGCACGCTGGCCGTGGCCGCCAAGATCACGCAGTTCCTGAAGGCCTCCGACCCCTACGCCAAGACCATCGTCTTCTGCGACGATATCGACCATGCCGAGCGCATGCGCCAGGCGCTGGTGAACCTCAACCCCGAGCGGGTGAAGGAGAACCGCAAGTACGTCATGCGCATCACCGGTGACGATGCCGAAGGCAAGGCCGAGCTGGACAACTTCATCAACCCCGAAGTGCGCTGGCCGGTGATCGCCACCACCAGCAAGCTGATGACCACCGGGGTGGATGCGCAAACCTGCAAGCTGATCGTGCTGGACCAGCACATCCAGTCGATGACCGAGTTCAAGCAGATCATCGGCCGCGGTACCCGCGTCAACGAGGACTACGGCAAGTTCTGGTTCACCATCATGGACTTCAAGAAGGCCACCGAGCTGTTCGCGGACCCGGCCTTCGACGGCGACCCGGTGCAGATCTACGAGCCCAAGGACGAGGAGCCGCCCGTCCCGCCCGATGAGCCGGAGGTGGGCACGCTGGATCCAGGTGACACCGCTGTGCCGGGTGGTGGCGGTCCTGGTGACGGCGTGGGCGATGGCATCGACGGTGGCGACCTCGGTGGAGGCACCGCCGACGGTGGCGCAGGCCGCAAGAAGTACGTCGTGGGCAACAACGTCACCGTCCACATCGTGGCCGAGCGGGTGCAGTACTACGGCCCGGACGGCAAGCTCATCACCGAGAGCCTGCGCGACTACACCCGCGGCTGCGTCAACAAGCAGTACGCCAGCATGGATGCCTTCCTGCGCCGCTGGAACTGCGCCGAGCAGAAGAAGGCGGTGATCGACGAACTGGCCGCCCAGGGCGTGATCTGGGAGGCGCTGCAGGAAGAGGTCGAGGCCAAACTCAGCCAATCCCAGGGCGGGCTCGATGCCTTCGACCTCATCTGCCACGTCGCCTTCGACCAGCCGCCACTGACCCGCCGCGAGCGCGCCGACAACGTGCGCAAGCGCAATTACTTCGCCAAGTACCAGGGCGCCGCGCGGCAGGTGCTGGAGGCGCTGCTCGACAAGTACGCCGATGCTGGCCTCGAACCGATTGAGGACATGAGAATCCTGCAGCTGGTGCCCTTCAACAAGATGGGCGCGCCGATGGAACTGGTCAGCGCGTTCGGTGGGAGGTTGGGCTACCGGCAGGCGCTTCAGGAACTAGAGCAAGCACTTTACGGTTGACGCTGCAAGGCTGGTGAGGTGTCCGCCCCACACTCAGGGAGAGAACGACATGCGCATGAAATTCATCGGAGCCGCCGGCGGCTCCGTAACCGGGTCCTGCACCCACTTTCACTATCCACGGACGGAGATCAAGTTCCTCGTGGACTGCGGTCTGGTGCAAGGGGAGGGCGACTTTGAATCCATCAACAAGACACCCTTCCCGTTCGATCCGGGGGAGATCCAGTTTGTGCTGCTCACCCACGCTCATCTGGACCATTGTGGCCTGCTGCCTAAGCTTGTCCGGCACGGGTTTGAGGGCAAGGTGATCTGCTCGTCAGCGACGGCCCGACTGGCGCGCATCTCGCTGCTTGACAGCACGAACTACCCGGGCAGCCTGTTCACCCGTGATGAGGTCGATCGCATCCAGTTCGATCCGATTGACGACAATCCGGCAAGGGCGCAGGCCGGCATGTTCCCGGTGCGCAAGGATCTCTTCGTCGGCTTCCGGCGCACGGCCCACATCGTGGGCTCGTGCTCCGTCACGATTGGCTGGCTCGATGAGCAGGATCAGCGCCGATTTCTCGTGATGAGCGGCGACCTGGGCAACAATGTCCGGGACAACCTCTATCAGCCCCTATTGGCGCACCGGCGCGGCATCTTTGCCTACCCGGACGCGATCGTCGTCGAATCTACATACGGTAACCGGCCGCGCGGCTCGCAGTTCAAGAGCTTTGACGGTCGCATCGACGCGCTTCGTCAGTTGCTGCAGGCAGAAGTTTTCGACCGCCAGTCGCTGCTGGTGATTCCTGCGTTTGCGTTGCAGCGCACGCAGGAAGTGCTGCTCGATTTGGTCATCGTCCTGCAACGCCACTTTGCGTCAGAAGCCGCATCGTCATCGCCATACTTGGTCCCCAGCCGGTTTTGGGATGACTTCAATGGCGACAGCTGGGCGAAGCCGGCGCAGCAGGCCATCGATCGGGCGCTTGCGGCGTTGCCTGTTGATGAACGAACGGGCTGGCTCGATGCGATCGAATCGACAGGCAACAATCACCACCCCTTTCAGCTCAAGACGGGCTGCGGGAGATCCATCTGCGATTTGCGTGCATTGGTCGAAGAAGGAAGGGCTGTCTACCCCATCGACATCTTCGTCGACTCCAAGTTGGCGCGGAGTATGGGCGCCGTCATTCGTGACGAACTGCTGCGCCGCGCAGCACACAAGCCTGAAGAACCTGCGCATCGCAATCCCGAGCTGATGGGCAGACTGGGTCTGGAAAGTGAAGAGGCTCTGGCCAACATGCTGGCAGCGCTACTGCCCGACTCAAGAATCGAACAGCCGCCGTTCCGGATCGGCCCTCACACCATTTACTTCGGCGACTTGGAAGAGGCGCCATCCCGGCCTGCGTGTACCACCCGCGGTGCCATCCTTCTCACCGGTGGCGGCATGTGCGAGGGCGGTCCAGTTGTCGGGCACTTGCAGAAGCTGGCCACCCAGAGGCGTGAGTGCGTGCTGGTCCAGACCGGCTTCATGGCGGCTTCTTCACTCGGCGCGCGCCTGGCCGAGATCGCCAGGGACCATGGACAGGGCGCAACAAAGCCGGGTAAGACGATCAGCATCGGTCAGAAGATCGACATTCCCGTCGAGGACATCCGGCTGCGCACCGTCGACATCAGTCCCTACT
>DAOLLE010000196.1:0-6383 GCA_035331205.1 Burkholderiaceae bacterium | reverse complement strand
CAGCGCATCCGCACCCACGCGACCAGTTGGGAAACGTGGATGTCACGCGATGCGCCAGCAGGTGGCGGTGGCGGCGCAGCGGCAGGCGGCAGCGGCGGCACATCCGCTGGCGGTGGCGGCGCCTCGACGGGCGGCGGCTTGTCCAGCACCTTCATCTCCTTGGGTGGAGGCGGCGGCGGAGGCGGCGGGGGCGGCAGCGGAAGCTCCTCGACGATCTTCATCTCGACAGGCTTCTTGATGATCTCCACCGCCTTGCGCGCCAGCCCGGACACCAGGCCCCAGACGATCAGCACATGCAACAGGACCACGAACCCGATGCCGACGGACCTGCCGGCGGGGTTCTTCGGTCGGTACTCCAGATCCATGGGGATCACACTCCGTTGGGCTCGACGCGGGAAGGCTCGGCGCGCCTCAGCGGCCGACGAACTGCTCGGCCCCGACCACGCCGAGCTTGAGCAGCCCCTTGCGCTGCGCCGACACCATCACCTCCGCAAAGGTGTTGTAGCTCGACAGGCGGTTCGGCCGGATGTGGATCTCCGGCTGCAGCGCCCGGGCCGCAGCGGCCTCCATCTTCGCCTCCAGCTCGGCGCGGTCGGCCACCGCAACGCCCTGCCAGTAGACGACACTCTTCTCGTCGATGTCGATCTTGATCACCTCGGGCTTGACCTCGCTGGGTGGCGGCTTGCCCACCGGCATGTTGAGGTTCACCGAGTGCAGCTGGATCGGGATGGTGATGATCAGCATCACCAGCAGCACCAGCATCACGTCGATCAGCGGCGTGGTGTTGATGTCCATGATCGGCTCGTCGTCGCTGCCCGAGCCCGATCCCAGGTTCATGCCCATCGTCGCATCTTTCTTGGTTCGCCGGCCGCGGCGTCAGTGGCGCGGGGGCGGCTCGGTGATGAAGGACAGCTTGGCGATGCCCGCGCGCTGGCAGGCATAGACGATCTTGCCCACCGAGTCGTACTGGGCCGTCAGGTCACCGCGGATGTGCACCTCCGGCTGCGGGTCGAGCTGCGCCACCTTCTTGAGCCGCTCGACCAGCTGTTCGGTGCCGGCGATGCGCGCATCGAACCAGAAGATGCCGCCCTTGGCGTCCACCGACAGCACGATGTTCTGCGGCTTGCTCTCGCGCACCTCGTGGCGCTCCTTGGGCAGGCTGACCGCGATCGAGTAGTTCACCACCGGAATCGTGATCAGGAAGATGATCAGCAGCACCAGCATCACATCCACCAGCGGCGTGGTGTTGATGGTGGAGACGACGTCGTCCTCGTCGGCCTGCCCCACGGTCATCGCCATGCTGTGCCCCCGTTCCGATCCGGTTCAGCCGCGGCTGCCGCTGCCAGCGGATGCGGCACCCTGGCTGCCACCGTTGGCCAGCAGCACGGCGTGCAGATCCCCCGAGAAGGCGCGCACCTCGTCCATCACGCCCTTGTTGCGGCGCACCAGCCAGTTGTAGCCCAGCACCGCGGGCACCGCGACGGCCAAGCCGATGGCGGTCATGATCAGTGCCTCGCCCACCGGGCCGGCCACCTTGTCGATCGAGGCCTGCCCGGCCACGCCGATGGCGGTGAGCGCGTGGTAGATGCCCCAGACGGTGCCGAACAGACCGACGAACGGCGCCGTCGAGCCCACCGTCGCCAGCAGGGCCAGCCCCGCCTGCAGGCGCGACTGCACCCGCTCGGTGGCGCGCTGCAACGACATCGACACCCACTCGTGCAGGTCGATGCGACCGCGCAGCCCATCGTGCTTGCGCGTCGCGGCCTCACCCGCCTCGGCGATGAAGCGAAAGGGGCTGCCCTCGGCCAGCGCCTGGGCACCGGCCTGCACGCTCGGCGCCTGCCAGAACGAGCCGGCCGCCGCCTTCGCCTGGCCGATCATGCGCGACTGCTCGATCAGCTTGGTGATGATCACGTACCAGCTGCCCATCGACATCAGGGCCATGATCACCAGCACACCCTTGGCGACGAAGTCACTCTGCGCCCACAAGGCGCCCAAGCCGTAAGGGTTGTCCACCGCCACGGCCGCTGCTGCACTCGCCGCAGCCGGCACCGCCTGCGCCCAGGCCGAAGCCACCACCGCCCAGGCCAGCACACCGATCACCGGCCCTGCGACCCTGCGCACACCACGAGACACCATAGTCCTGCACACCTTCCTGAACACGAAACTGGCCGGGTGAAACCCGGCCAGTGACCGTGAACCCTTTACGGGTCACGACAAGCCGAAGCGACTCTACTACAGCCGCCGACGGCGACTGCCGCACTCGCCTCGCGGTCAGAACTTCACGGTGAAGCGGCCATAGATCGTGCGGCCGCGCGCATCCGCGTAGCGGTTGTCATAGCCGAGCTGGTGCCCGCCAGTGGACTTCAGCGACAGAGGCGGATCGCGGTCGAACAGGTTGATGACGCCCAGGGTGAAGCTCATCAGCTTGCTGGCGTCGTACTTCATTTGCCAGTCCACCGTGGTGTAGCTGGCCACGTGGTGGTCGGTCATGTCGACCAGGCCGCCGACCGAGCCATCGGCATTGACCTTGCGCACCAACCCGCAGTCGGCGGCCGTGCAGGACTGATCGCGGTAACCCGGCTTGTGGTTGACCGTCAGGGTATTTTCGAAGGGCCCCGACACCAGATTGCCGCTGAGGCGGATCTGGTTGCGGAAGGTAACCTTGGTGTCGTTGAAGGCATTGAGGTTGCTGTACCACTCGCCGCCCTTCACGCGCTGATAATCGTAGCGGAACAGGTGCATCCACTGCAGCGTGAGGGTGGTCTTGCCGATTGGCGTATTGAACCCCACCTTGGCGTCGAAATCGGCGCCGAAGTACCGCTCGTCACCCAGATTCTCGTTGGGCAGGTAGAACGCCAGGTAATGGCGGCCCGTGCCCGGATCGATGAAGGTGGTGTAGTTCTTCAGGTATTTCGCCGGGTCGGCCGCCACCGCGTCTTCGGCCAACTGGCCGATCCGATCCTTGACGTACACGCTCCAGAAATCGACGCCGGTGGACAGCCACTTCTCCGGCTCGGCGCGCAGGCCCAGCGACCATTGGCGCGATTTCTCCGGCTTGAGATCCTTGTTGCCCGAGGCGATCACGTCGTACTGGCTCTCGGCGGGCCGGCATACCGTGGCCGGATCGATCGCCTGCTGTGCGGCCAGTGCGGCCGTGGCGCAGGAATACTGATTGCCGGTCACGCCATACAGCTGTCGTCCCGCCGCCACCTGAGGCACCGACGGCGCCCGGAAACCCGTACCGAACGAGCCGCGCACCAGGAATTCCTTCGACGGTTGATACCGGGCCGCCAGCTTGTAGTTGTCTGTCGTGCCGAAATCGCTGTAGTGATCGTGCCGCATCGCACCCGTGAACTCCACCGTCTTGGCCACCGGCAGCAGCAACTCCGCATAGGCGCCCCAGATCGTGCGGCTCACGTCGTAGGGCTGCTCCTGGGAGGAATCCCCGGCGATGTTGTTGCCGGCGCCCCGGGCAATGTCGCTGGGCTCGTAGTTGACATGTTCGCGCCGCAGATCGGCGCCGACGCCCACCTGGGCAGCGCCCCCGGCGAGCTTGAACAGCTCACGCGAGCCACGCAGCTCCAGCGCGTCGAGCGCTGAGGTCTGGGTCTTGAAGGTTCCGAAATGCTGCATCCCTGCAATCGCCGCACTGCCCGCGGCCGACTGCTGGCCCGGCATCAGGAAGGGGTCGAAGGAGCCGTTGGCGATCGCCGCATCCTGCTCGTTCTGCATCAGCCAACCGCCCTGATGGCTTTCCACCCAGCGGTTGGACGAATGCGTCAAAGCCGTGGAGTAGTCCCAATCGGCCAGCGTGCCGGTCAGCGACACCGCCAGGTGGCCGGCGGTGGTGGTGTCCTTGGTCGTGCGCGGCCCAGCATCCACGCCCCGCCAGTAGGCATAGAGCTCGGAGCCGGCCGGAGCCGCCGGATCCAGCGCGCCGGCACCGGTCATGTACTTGTTGTACAGCGCCGAACCGGTCGGAATCAGGATATCCACCGGCGGCGGTGCGATGCGCGAGGTCAGGCTGAAGCGGTTCAACGCCAGATCTGCCGTCAGCGTGTGGCGGTCGATCTTCGTTGACAGCGACCCAAAGAAGCTCTCCCGGCGGGACTCCGGCACGAGATCGACCTGCGAGCCGTAGTCGTAGCGACAGGCGCCACCCCTTGCCACGTGATTGGGCGGGCAGCTGCCATTGGCCGCCAGATAGGGATTGCCCAGCACGTCGTAATCCGACGCGGCATCGTAGATCTCGTAGTTGGCCGGTGCGCCGCGAATCGAGCCATTGAAGAATACATACTGCTGGCCATCCTTCGAAAACGGAATCACCCCGGTGCGGGAGAACTTCCGGTCGGTGGCCTGCATCCTCGACTGCTTTTCGACCGACAGCGCCATCAGGGCATTGAACCCGTCGGCCGACAGATCACCGAACCCCTTGGTCACCGACAGCACCGAATTCTTGCCGGCGCCGCCCTTGGGCACCGAATGCAGCAGCGAGGCCTCGCCGGTGGTCAGGTCACGCTTGAGAATGAAGTTGATCACCCCGGCGATCGCATCGGTGCCATATAGGGCCGACGCCCCGTCGGTGAGCAGCTCGATGCGCTCCACCGCCGCCAGCGGGATGCTGTTCAGGTCGATCGCCGCGCCCGCCCCGGTGAGGGTTTGACCGGCCCAGGTGGCCACCCGCCGGCCATTGAGCAACACCAGCGTGCGCGAATCCCCCACGCCATGCAGCGACGCCCCGGCGAAACCCGCGCCGCCGCCACCGACCGCTTCACTCACCTGCGTGAAACCCTGCACCGCCGGCAGGTTCTGGATCAACTCGGTGACGGTTTGCGCACCGCTGCGGGCAATTTCGGCCTTGGTAACCGTTTGCACCGGCAAGGCGGTTTCGCTCTCGATGCGCTTGATCGACGACCCGGTGATTTCCACCCGCTCCAGCGATTGGGCCTGGGCCGTCACCGGCAATCCTGCGATGAGCATTGCGCCGAATGCCGCCGACAGGGCCACGTTCAGTTTCGTTTTCGCCAACATGGATCGCTCTCTCCTTCGTCTGGTTGTCGCCTGGTTGTCAGATCGGTGGCCGGAGATCCTGGATCGTGCGCCGCCCTCGACGGCACCGGCCCCACACTTCCATCGCGTGAACCATTGTGATCAAACGTGTATCACGATGTCCACGGGGTTAAGACGCAGTCCGTTGCAAGGCGCCGACGCGGCGTGGCCGTTGCTGCCCTGTGGCCAGGCCGGAGCGCCGCCAACGGTGCGTATCCGCGGGCTTCGCAAGGGGTTTGGAGGCAATGACATCGGCCAGGGCGCCGCGTCGCCCCATTGCGGTGCAATCGCCGGTCCGGGCCAGGCAACCGCAGGCGTTGCCATGTCACCACAGGCGACGCGTGTCAGGGTTTTAGCCCGGGGATCTCCCAGGCGCCCGACGGGATCCGTGGCGCCGGTCACGGCCGCGCGTCACGCGGCGGCCGGCGCCTCCGATCGCTGCGTCAGAGCCGCGGCACCGCCGCCAGCAGCGCGCGGGTGTAGTCCTCGCGCGGGGCGTTCAGGATGGCTTCGACCGGGCCGGTCTCGACGATGCGGCCCTGGTGCATCACCGCGACGCGCTGGGCCAGGTAAGACACCACCGCAATGTTGTGGGTGATGAACAGCAGCGCCACGCCGGTCTCGCGCTGCAGCTCGCGCAGCAGGTTGAGGATCTGCGCCTGCACCGACACGTCCAGCGCCGAGGTGGGCTCGTCACAGACGATCAGCCGCGGCTGCACCGCCAGCGCACGGGCGATCGCGATGCGCTGGCGCTGGCCGCCGGAGAACTCGTGCGGGTAGCGCGCCAGCGCCTCCTCGCCCAGGCCGACGCGCTCGCACAGCGCGACGATGCGTGCGCGCCGCTCGGCAGCCGAAAGATCTGGGCGCAGCGCCTCCAGGCCCTCCTCGAGGATCTCGCCCACGCGCAGCCGTGGGTTAAGCGAGGCGAAGGGGTCCTGGAAGATGATCTGCACGTCGCGGCGCGCGCGGCGCAGCGCCTCGCCCTCCAGGGTGAAGAGGTCCTGCCCGTCGAGCAGCGCCTGCCCGCTCAGGCGGGCCTGGCCGCGCAGCAGCTGCGCCAGCGCCTTGCCGGTGGTGGTCTTGCCGCAGCCGGACTCGCCCACCAGCGCCAGGGTCTCGCCGGCGGCAATCGCCAGGTCCAGGTCGCGCACCGCGTGGAAGCTCTGGCGCGGTCCGCTGAACCAGCCGCCGCCGCGCTCGAAGTGCACGTTCAGCCCGCGCAGCTGCAGCAGCGGAGTGGCGGGCGCATCGGCCGGGGCGTCGGCCGATCCATCGGACGGGGTCGCCGGGTTCAACGGGAGAGCCGCGGCCACGGGGCCGGCCCCGAGGTC
>DAOLLE010000195.1:0-6447 GCA_035331205.1 Burkholderiaceae bacterium | reverse complement strand
CGTCGGAATCCAGCGCGCTGAACCCGCTGACGCTGCGCGATGACCGGCCGGCCGGCCGCCCCGACAAACGCCCCGGCATCCTGGTCAGCGGGCTGGCCTGGAACTACCTGGTCGAGGCGCTGGGCGAGGAACGCCTGGCCGGGTTCCACCTGCTGCGCATCGGCCAGTACCCGCTGCCGATGGGCAAGATCCGCCAGCTGCTGGATGCGTCCAGCGAGGTCTTCGTCGTCGAAGAGGGCTACCCCTTCATCGAGCGGCTGATCAGCGCGAATGGTCTGCTGCGCGAAAAGCCGATCCGCGGCAAGTTGAGCGGCGACCTGCCGCGCGTGGGCGAGCTGGGGCCGGACGACCTGCGGCGCTGCTTCGGCCTGCCGGTGGCGCCGAGCCTGCAGATTCCGGGCCTGGCGGAGGTGCTCTCCGGCCGCCCGCCCAGCCTGTGTGACAAGTGCCCGCACACCGACGCCTACGCGGCGATCAAGGAGGTGTTGGCCGGCCTGACCACCGCGGACGGCGAGCCGGTGCGGGTGATGGGCGACATCGGTTGTTACTCGCTGGGCTACCTGCCGCCGCACCAGGCGATCCACTCCTGCCTGTGCATGGGTTCGTCGATCGGCATGGCCATCGGCGCGGCGCACGCGGGCATGACGCCTTCGCTGTGCGTGATCGGCGACGGCACCTTCACCCACACGGGGCTGCAGCCGCTGCTGGATGCGGCCAGCGAGAACACGCCGATCACCGTCTTCATCCTCGACAACAGCATCATCGCGATGACCGGCGGCCAGCCCACCATGGCCACCGACGAGGAGGTGGTGGACCTGGTGGCTGGCCTGGGCGTGGCGCGCGAGCACGTGCGCATCATCGAGCCCACCGTCCACAAGATGGCGCGCAACGTGGCGGTGATCCGCGAGGAGATCGCCCACCCGGGGCTGAGCGTGGTCGTGGCCCGGCGCGCCTGCGTGACCTACGCGAAGGAGATCAAGTTCCTGCGCGAGGTGAAGGAGGCCCGGCGCGAGTCGCGCCCGGGCTGCGCCGGGCAGGGCCAGGCCGAGCGTCAGGGGGCCGATCAGGGGGCCGACCAAGGGGTGGGCGCATGAACTACGACCTGGTGATCTGTGGCGTCGGCGGCCAGGGCGTGCTGTCGATCGCCTGGGTGATCGACCATGCGGCGCACGAGGCGGGGCTGCACTTCAAGCAGTCGGAGGTGCACGGCATGGCGCAGCGCGGCGGGGCGGTGTCGGCCTGCGTGCGGCTGTCGAGCGAGCCGATCGCCAGCGACCTGATCGCCAACGGTTCGGCGTCGCTGATCCTGTCGGTGGAGCCGCTGGAGGCGCTGCGCTACACGCAGATGCTGCGCCCGGACGGCTGGATCGTCACCGACGTGACGCCGATGGTGAACATCCCCGACTACCCGGACACCGAGCGGCTGTATGCGGTGCTGCACGGCGCGCCGAACCTGGTGGCGCTGGACGCGACCGCCCTGGCCAAGAAGGCCGGCAACCTGAAGGCGCAAAACATGGTGGCGCTGGGCGCGGCGGCCCGGTTGCTGCCCTTCGCGCCCGGCTCGCTGGAGCGCTGGATCACCGCGCTGTTCGAGGCCAAGGGCGAACGCATCGTCAAGGCCAACCTGAATGCCTTCCGCAAGGGCGATGCGGCCAGCCGCTTTGGCGGCGCGCTGCACGACGCCGGAGTGCCCAACGCCGTGGTGGCGCGGGTGGTGGCGCGGTTGCAGTTCGCCCCCCATCCGGTCGGCGAGGCGGTGCTCGCCGCCTGGTGCGAGCGGCTTCTTGGCGCAGACCGGGCCGCCGCGCTGCAGCGGCTGGACGAGGCCGGTGCCCCGCTGCGACCGGAGGCGATCCACGCCGAGCCAGCGCCGATGTAGGGGCCGCGGCCCACTGGATCAGGGCCAGGGCGCGACGGGAGGGCCGGTCGATCCGCGGTGACGCAGGCGCAACTCGCGCCTGTGTTGGAACGTGCTGCTGTGCAAGAATGATTCGACGGCCTTTGGGCCAGGCGACACAAACGTCCGGCCCGTGCCCCAAGGAGCCTGATGAAACAACAAGAACGAAGTCAGCCGACCTGGCTGCGGCGCTGTATCGGCGCTGCAGCGGATTTCCTGACCGGTGCGCGCGATGCGCGCACGGGCGAGCTCATCGATCCGACCCGGCGCGTGGCGGTGGCGTTGTTCAACACGCTGATGGTGTTCGCGCTGGTGGTCGTGGTGGTGGGCTGGCCGTTCTGGTTGCGCCGGGAGATCGTCACTGCGGTGTTTCTCCTGGTGGCGGCGGCCTCCTGGGGGGCGCGGCAGCTGGCGCTGCGCGGTCGCCAGGTTCGGGCCATGCACCTCTTTGCCGGGCTCGTCACGGCGCTGGCGGTGGGGTTCATGGTCCTGTCGGCCCACCTGACCGCCCCGACCATGATGGTGATGGTCATGCTGCCGGCCTATGCCACCGTCTGCGGTCCGCGTGCGGCAGTGGGACTGAGCCTTTTCTACCTGGGTGCAACCGCCGGTACGCAGTTCGCGCGCCAGCAGGGGCTGGCGGTCCCCGTTTTCTTCCCGGTCCCGATGGCTGCCGAGCTGGTCAGCGTGGCCTTGGGCATGGCGGCCAACCTGGGGCCGCTGGCGATGCTCTTTGAGCGCCTGGTTCGGTCATTGAACGAACTGGCGGCGGAGAACCTGCAGCGTCGTGCGGTCGAGGCCGAGCTGGCGCAGCACCGTGACCAGCTGGAGGATCTGGTCACCCGGCGCACCGCCGATCTGGCGGCCGCCAATGCCTCGCTGACCGAGGCCAAGGAAGCGGCTGAGGCGGCGGCGCAGGCCAAGTCGGAGTTCCTGGCCAACATGAGCCATGAAATCCGCACGCCGATGAATGCCATCGTCGGGATGGCGCACCTGGCGCTGCAGGCGGACCCGCCACCCGCGCAGCGTGACTACCTGCACAAGATCCAGAAGGCGAGCCGGCACCTGCAGGGCATCATCGACGACATCCTGGACTTCTCGAAAATCGAGGCGGGCCAGCTGAGCATCGAGCGCGCCGAGTTCGACATCGAGCAGGTGATCGACCACGTCGCGGCGCTGCTGGTGGACCGTGCCAATGACAAGGCGCTGGAGTTCGTGCTCGACGTGGCGCCCGAGCTGCCGCGGCTTCTGGTGGGCGACGCCCTGCGTCTGGAGCAGGTGCTGCTGAACCTGGCCTCCAACGCCGTGAAGTTCACCGAGCAGGGGGAGGTGGTGATCAGCCTGCGGGTGCGCGAACGCGGGCCGGCCGACCTGCTGCTGCAGGTGGCCGTGCGCGACACCGGCATCGGCCTGACGCCCGAACAGCAGGGGCGGCTGTTCCAGAGCTTTCAGCAGGCGGACGGTTCGATCACGCGCCGCTATGGTGGCACCGGACTGGGGCTGGTGATTGCGCGTCGCCTGGTCGAGCTGATGGGCGGGGACATCGGCGTCGAAAGCTCACCAGGGCAGGGCAGCACCTTCTGGTTCACCGCTCGGCTGGGGCTGGGCAGCGCGCCGACGCCGGCGCTGCCCTGCCTGAGCAACCGGGAGGGCGCGCGGGTGCTGGTGGTCGATGACAACCGCAGCGCACGCCAGCTGCTCCAGCAGATGCTCCAGCGCATGGGGTTCGACGTCGATCAATCGGCCGGCGGCGAGGCCGCGGTGCGTGCCGTGCGGCGCTCCGCCGCTGCGGGCAAGCCCTATGGTTTGGTCTGCCTCGACGGGCACATGCCCGGCATGGACGGACTGGCGGCCGCAGGCGCGATTCAGGCGCTGGGTGTCCATCCCCCACCGAGGTTGCTGTTGCTCACGACCGACCGCAGTGCCGAACAGGTGAGGGCGGCCCTGGACGCTGGCATCGGGCGGGTGCTGTTCAAGCCGGTGACCGCTGCCGGCCTAATCGATGCGGTGGTCGACGGGCTGGGCGAATCCGACGGTGCGGTGCCGACCCCCGCGCAGGACGAGGGTGGCGCGCCCGAGGCCTGCTGGCAGGGCCGCCGCGTGCTGGTGGTCGAGGACAACCCACTGAACCAGGACGTGGCGCGCGAGCTGCTTTCCAGCGTCGGTTGTCAGGTCCAGGTGGCCGACAACGGCGAGGTCGCGCTGCAGCGGCTGCGCCAGGCACGCTTCGACCTGGTGCTGATGGACATGCAGATGCCGGTGATGGACGGGCTGTCGGCGACCCGGGCGATTCGCGCGACGCCCGGGCTGGCTGACCTGCCGGTGGTGGCGATGACCGCGAATGCCCTGCAGCAGGATCGCCAGCGCTGCCTCGAAGCCGGCATGAACGATCACCTGGCCAAGCCCTTCGAACCGTCGGCGCTGTGGGCGCTGCTGCATCGCTGGCTGCCGGCCGAGCCGCCATCTGAGCCACTGCCTGACCCGCTGCCCGGCCGCTTACCCAACCCCTTGCCCATTGCCGAGGCGGGGCGGGTGTCGGCGGCTGCCGCCGCCACGCTGCTGCCCAAGACCCTGCCCGGCCTCGACATCGAGGCGGGCCTGCGCCACGTGCTCGGGCGCGAAGCCACCTTCCTGCGGCTGCTGCGCCGCTTCATCGGCGAGCGTGGCGAGGCGATGGTGTCGCTGCGCAGGGCCCTCCAGCAGGGACGGGCCGAGGAGGCACAGCGCCATGCACACAGCCTCAAGGGCGTGGCCGCCACGCTCGGTGCCACGCAGGTGCAGGCCAGGGCCGCGGCGCTGGAGCTGGCGCTGCGGGATCGAGCGCTCGACGCCGATCCCGCGCCGCTGTGCGAGGGCCTGCAGGCTGCGCTGGACGACCTGGCCGCGACGGTGGCCGCGTCGCTCGGCGCTGGCGACGCTCGGAGCCCCTGAACGCGCCGCGTGATCGCCCGGCGAGATCGTCGCGCCGCGCCCTCGCTGCGGGTGAAGGCCCGCCGATCAGGCCCCGTCGGTGGGCGGCGTGGCGCCGGGGCCCTGCGGGTCCAGCGGCCGCCAGCGCCCGTCGCGCAGCACCTCGGCGGGGCGGAAGAGCGACTTGTAGGCCATCTTCGGGCTCTCGGCGATCCAGTAGCCGAGGTAGAGGTAGGGCAGGCCCAGCGCGCGGGCCTGCTCGATCTGCCAGAGCACGTTGTAGGTGCCGTAGCTGGCGCCGGCCTCGGGCTCGTAGAAGGTGTAGACGGCCGAGAGCCCGTCGTTGAGTAGGTCGAGGATCGACACCATCTTCAGCGCGCCCGGCGCGTGCTGCGGGCCGGGCACGCGGAACTCGACCAGGCGGGAGTTGACCCGGCTTTGCAGCAGGAACTGGGTGTACTGCTCGATCGAGTCCTGGTCCATGCCGCCGCCGGCGTGGCGCTCGGTCTGGTAGCGCAGGTAGAGCTGGTAGTGCTCGGGCAGGTAGCCCAGGCGCAGCACGCGCACCTGCAGGCCGCCGTGCTGCTTCCAGGCGCGGCGCTGGCTGCGCGTGGGCGTGAAGCCGGCCACCGGCACGCGCAGGGGCACGCAGCGCGCGCAGCCGTCGCAGTAGGGCCGGTAGGTGAACATGCCGCTGCGGCGAAAGCCGTTGGCCACCAGCTCCGAGTAGGCGTCGGCGTTGATCAGGTGCGAGGGCGTGGCCACCTGTGAGCGCGCCAGGCGGCCGTCGAGGTAGCTGCAGGGGTAGGGGGCCGTCGCGTAGAACTGCAATTGCGCGAGCGGCAGGTCCTTCGGGTGGGTCACGCGGTGGGGCAGAACAGGGTGGAGGCGGTCGGCTCAGCCGCCGCGGTGCAGTTCCGGCAGCTGGGCCCAGTGCGCCGGATCATAGGCCCAGCGCGCCGGCGGCGTCAGCGGTACCACGCGGGCGAGGTGGTCCTCGAACTCGGCGCGGGGCACCGGTGCGGCGCCCAGGCTGGCGAGGTGACGGGTCTGCTGCTGGCAGTCGATGGCGGCGATGCCTTCGGCGCGGCAGAAGGCCACCAGCGCGGCCAGCGCGATCTTGGAGGCGTCCGTCCGGTGGGCGAACATCGACTCGCCGTAGAACATCCGCCCGAGGTTGACGCCGTACAGGCCGCCAACCAGTTCGCCGTCGATCCAGGTCTCGACCGAATGCACCTGCCCGGCGGCGTGCCAGCGGCGGTAGGCGTCCTGCAGCTCGGGGACGATCCAGGTGCCGTCCTGCCCCTCACGCGGGGTGCCGGCGCAGGCGGCGATGACGCGCTCGAAGGCCGAGTCGAAGCGGATTTCGCAGCCCGGCGCGGCCAGGAAGCGCGCCAGCGTCTTGCGCAGCGAGCGGTGCAGGCGGAAGTCGGCCACCTTCAGCAGCATGCGCGGGTCGGTGGTCCACCAGAGGATGGGCTGGCCCGGGCTGTACCAGGGGAAGATGCCCTGGCGGTAGGCCAGCCGCAGCCGGCCCACGCCGAGTGCGCCGCCGGCGCAGAGCAGGCCGGGCGCGTCGCTGTCCGGCCCGAGCGCCTCGCCCGTGGGTGGAAACGCCGCCGGGTGGGCGGCGTGGACCG
>DAOLLE010000194.1:0-6447 GCA_035331205.1 Burkholderiaceae bacterium | reverse complement strand
TCTTCGCCACCTTCGCGCGCTGCCGCGATCTGCTGCGCCAGCCGCCGGTGCAGGCGGAAAGCCGCGCGCACCTGCGCGAGCTGCTGGCGGTGGAAGCGGGCGGCGTGGTGTTCACCACCATCCACAAGTTCTTTCCGGAAGAGAAGGGCGACCGGCACCCGACGCTCTCGGAGCGCCGCAACATCGTGGTGATCGCCGACGAGGCGCACCGCAGCCAGTACGACTTCATCGACGGCTACGCGCGCCACATGCGCGATGCGCTGCCGCACGCCTCGTTCATCGGCTTTACCGGCACCCCGATCGAGCTGGCGGACGCCAACACACGCGCGGTGTTCGGCGACTACATCAGCGTCTACGACATCCAGCGCGCGGTGCAGGACGGTGCCACGGTGCCCATCTATTACGAGAGCCGGCTGGCAAAACTCTCGCTCGATGAGGCAGAGCGGCCGCAGATCGACCCCGGCTTCGAGGAGGCCACCGAGGGCGAGGAGGTCGAGCGCAAGGAGAAGCTCAAGACCAAGTGGGCGCAGCTCGAAGCCGTGGTCGGCGCGGACAAGCGCCTCGCGCTGGTGGCCCGCGACATCGTCGAGCACTTCGAGCAGCGGCTGGAGGCGCTGGACGGCAAGGCGATGATCGTCTGCATGAGCCGGCGCATCTGCGTGGCGCTGTACCGGGAGATCGTGAAGCTGCGCCCAGAATGGAACGGCGCCGATGACGAGCACGGCGCGCTCAAGGTGGTGATGACCGGCTCGGCAGCCGACCCGGCCGACTGGCAGCCGCACATCCGCAACAAGCTGCGGCGGGAGGCGCTGGCCAGCCGCTTCCGCGATCCGAACGACCCGTTCAGGCTGGTGATCGTGCGCGACATGTGGCTCACCGGCTTCGACGCGCCGAGCCTCTCCACCATGTACATCGACAAGCCGATGCACGGCCATGGGCTGATGCAGGCGATCGCCCGCGTGAACCGCGTGTTCAAGGACAAACCCGGCGGGCTGGTGGTGGACTACCTGGGCCTGGCGCAGGAGCTGAAGGCCGCGCTGGCGACGTACACCGAGAGCGGCGGCACCGGGCGCACGGCGCTGGACCAGGACGAGGCCGTGGCCGTGATGCTGGAGAAGTACGAGGTCTGCGCCGGTCTTTTTCACGGTTTTGACCGGGCAAAGTGGACCACCGGCACGCCGGCAGAGCGGCTCGGCCTGCTGCCGGCCGCGCAGGAACACATCCTTATCCAGGAGCGCGGCAAGGAGCGCTGCCTGGGCGCGGTGCGCGAGCTGTCGCAGGCCTTCGCGCTGGCGGTGCCGCACGAGGCGGCGCTCGCCATCCGCGACGATGTGGCGTTCTTCCAGGCGGTGCAGGCCGTGCTCGCCAAGCGCGCGCCCGGCGACGCCCGGCCCGAGGAGGAGATCGAGCACGCGGTGCGGAACATCATCTCGCGCGCCGTGGCGCCCGAGGGGGTGATCGACATCTTCGCCGCGGCGGGGCTCGCCAAGCCCGACATCTCGATCCTGTCCGACGATTTTCTCGCCGAGGTGCGCGGCATGCCGCAGCGCAATCTCGCGGTCGAACTGCTGCAAAAGCTGCTCAAGGGCGAACTGGCCACGCGCCGGCGCAGGAACCTGGTGCAGGCGCGGTCGTTTGCCGAGATGCTGGAGCAGACGATCCGCCGCTACCAGAACCGCGCGATCGAGGCGGCGCAGGTGATCGAGGAGCTGATCGCGCTGGCGCGGGACATGCGCGAAGCCCAGGCCCGCGGCGAGGCGCTGAAACTGTCGGACGACGAACTCGCCTTCTACGACGCGCTGGAGGTGAACGACAGCGCCGTGCAGGTGCTCGGCGACGAGACGCTGCGCGACATCGCCCGCGAGCTGGTCGCCACCGTGCGCCGCAGCGTGACCATCGACTGGACCCTGCGCGAGAACGTGCGCGCGCAACTGCGCGTCATCGTCAAACGCATCCTGCGCAAGTACGGCTACCCGCCGGACAAGCAGGAGCGCGCGACGCAGACGGTGCTGGAGCAGGCCGAACTGCTGTCATCGCAGTGGGCGGCCTGAGCCGACCCCGAGAACACCCGCCCAGGATCAGGATGCGCTGGCTCGATGCCGTCGCGCGCGCCTTTCCATATCACCGGACGCGGCGCCGGCATTGTGCGGCGTGCCACTGCTCCGCCCGCAACTCCGGCAAGCGGGACATGCCTCCGACCAGGAAGGGATTGATCCCTACTGTGCGCCCAACTCACGCGATCACCCCTGTCCGGAAGCGGACAAACACGACATCCGCCGCTGATTCGACAACCGTCAGCCCATGCAAATCAATCGATTGGGAGCAGGTATCGTTCTTGCACTGCACCAGAAGCCGGCGCCGTGCCGGCGTTGCGAGTGGCGATGCCATGCCCATCTTCGACTTCCGCTGCGAGAGCTGTGGCCAGACCTTTGAATTGCTGGTGCGCAGTGACCCGCCGCTGTGCCCGCACTGTGGCGGGCAGCACCTTGTAAAAATGCTGTCCGCGCCAGCCGCACCGGGCAAATCCAGGGAGATCATTGCCAGCGCCCGTCGCCAGGCGGCGCGCGAGGGGCATTTCAGCCATTACTCCAGTTCAGAGAAACCGCGCGGCTAGTCTGCTTTAACGGCCGGCACCGATCTCGTCCGCTTTCGCGCCGAGGCGCGGGTTTTGCTGCGCCGCCTCTCAACGGTGGCATCGGCGCTCGTTGGCTGTGCAGCCGGTTCAAAACCCATTCCCCCAAAAAAACCGGCCGCGGGAAGGGCATTCCCGCGGCCGGCGTTGCGCTCGGCGCGACGATCAGCGAATGATGTCGTAGCTGTAGTCGCTCTTGGCTGGAATGTTGGTGTTCTTGTCCATTTCGTCAAAGACCTTGTCGAGAATTCGCACCAGCACGTTCAGCCCACCCTGGTAGCCCCATACCGGGTAGCGGTGGTGGTGGTGGCGGTCGAATATCGGGAAGCCGATGCGGATCAGCGGGGTGCCGGTGTCGCGCTCCAGGTACTTGCCGTAGGTGTTGCCGATCAGGAAGTCGACCGGCTCGGTGAACAGCAGCGAGCGCATGTGCCACAGGTCCTTGCCGGCGTAGGCGTGGCAGCCTTTGCCGAAGGGCGAGCCGTCGAACAGCGTCTGCATCCGCTCCAGCCACTCCTTGCCGCCGTTGGTCGAGAGTACATGCAGCGGCTCGGCGCCCAGCTCCAGCAGAAAGCCGGTCAGCCCCAGGCAGAGGTCGGGATCGCCATAGAGTGCGAACTTCTTGCCATGCAGGTGGGCGGTGGAGTCGGCGATGGCATCGACCAGCCGGCCGCGCTCCTTCGCCAGTGCTTCCGGAATCGGTTTGCCGGTGAGTCGGGAGAGCTCCATCAGAAAGCGGTCGGTGGCGGCCACCCCCACCGGGTGGTTGAAGGCGGTCACCTCCTGTCCCTGTTCGGCACAGTATTCGAGGGTTTTCGGGGTGCAGAATTCCTGCATCGACAGGGTGGCCCTGGCATTCAGCGCCGCAGCGGTGTCGGCCAGCGTGGTGCCGCCGTCATACATGCGGAATTGGCCGTCGGTGGGGGTGTCCCAGACGTCGGAGGGGTCGCAGAGCATCGTGTAGTCGATGCCCATCAGATCGAAGATGCGGCGAATCTCCCGCTGGTTGCCGACGGTGTAGCCGTCGAAGCCACCGACGAAGTTGATTTTTTCGTTGGCGGCGCGAGGTTTGCCGTCCCAGAAGTGCTGCAGAACGCCCTTCAGCGCATTGTCGTAGCCGGTGATGTGGCTGCCGACGAAGGCTGGGGTGTGGGCGTAGGGCACGTCGAAATCCATCGGTACCGAGCCCTTCTCCTTGGCGTTCTGGATGAAGCCGTTGAGGTCATCGCCAATCACCTCGGCCATGCAGGTGGTGGAGACGGCGATCATCTTCGGCTGGTAGAGGTTGTAGGCGTTGGCCAGGCCTTCGATCATGTTGTTGAGGCCGCCGAACACCGCCGCATCTTCGGTCATGCTGGAGGAGACGCAGGAGCTCGGCTCCTTGAAGTGGCGGCTGAAGTGGCTGCGGTAGTAGGCGACGCAGCCCTGCGAGCCATGCACGAACGGCAGCGTGCCCTCGAAGCCGACCGCAACGAACACCGCGCCGAGTGGCTGGCAGGCCTTGGCCGGGTTGACGGTGAGGGCCTCGCGGGCAAAGTTCTTTTCGCGGTATTCCCAGGTCTTGGTCCATTCGATCACCCCATCGATCCTTTCATCCGGATGGGGGTTCTCGAAGTTCTGCTTCTTGTTCTTGAACATCTCCTTGTATTCCGGGCCACGGAACAGGTTGAAGTGGTCAAGTACGGCTTCTGAGTTCTGGCTCATGCTGGCTCTCCTGTGGCGTGTCCGGGTCAGGCGGGGGCCGTGACCCGGGCATCGAGCTGTGGGCTTGGGTTCATTTCCAGGGCGTCTGGGTCATGCCCCACACCGGGTTGTTGATCGCCATGTCCATGTCGCGGGCAAAGATGGCGAAGCCGTCATAGCCGTGGTATGGACCGGAGTAGTCCCAGGAGTGCATCTGCCGGAACGGGACGCCCATCTTCTGGAACACATACTTCTCCTTGATGCCGGCGCCGACCAGGTCGGGCTGGATCTTTTCGACGAACTGTTCGAATTCGTAGCCAGTGACGTCGTCATAGATCAGCGTGCCATCCTTCACATAGTGGGTGGTGCGCTGGTAGTCGTCGTTGTGGCCAAATTCGTAGCCGGTGCCGACGATCTCCATGCCGAGGTCTTCATAGGCGCCGATGACGTGGCGCGGCCGCAGCCCGCCGACATAGAGCATCACCGTCTTGCCTTCCAGGCGTGGGCGGTATTTGTCGATCACCGCCTGCATCAGCGGCTGGTATTTGGCGATGACGCGCTCGGCGCCCTCCTTGATTGTGTCGTCGAAGTGGCCGGCGATCTCGCGCAGGGAGGCGGCGATCTTGGAGGGGCCGAAGAAGTTGTACTCCACCCAGGGGATGCCGTACTTCTCTTCCATGTGCCGGCTGATGTAGTTCATCGATCGGTAGCAGTGCAGCACGTTGAGCTTGGCCTTGGGGGTCGCTTCGAGTTCGGCGATCGAGCCGTCGCCCGACCACTGTGCGATCACCCGCAGGCCCATCTCTTCGAGCAGGATGCGCGACGACCAGGCATCGCCGCCGATGTTGTAGTCGCCGATGATGGCGACATCGTAGGGGCTGGATTCGAATCTGGCGGGGGCATCGGGGTCGACCTTGTCGAACACCCAGTCGCGGATGGTGTCATTGGCGATGTGGTGGCCCAGCGACTGGGAGACGCCGCGAAAGCCCTCACAACGCACCGGCACGATGGTCTTGCCGCCAAACTCCTTCGATTTTTTCTTCGACACCGCCTCGATGTCGTCGCCGATCAGGCCGATCGGACATTCCGACTGTACGGTGATGCCCTTGTTGAGCGGAAACAGATCCTCGATCTCATCCATGATCTTCTCCAGCTTCTTGTCGCCGCCGAAGACGATGTCCTTCTCCTGGAAGTCCGACGTGAACTGCATGGTCACGAAGGTGTCCACGCCGGTGGTGCCGATGTAGTAGTTGCGCCGCGCGGCCCAGGAGTACTGGCCGCAGCCGACCGGGCCGTGGGAGATGTGGATCATGTCCTTGATCGGCCCCCACACCACACCCTTGGAGCCGGCATAGGCACAGCCACGAATGGTCATGACGCCGGGGACCGACTTGATGTTCGACTTGACGCCGCAGTCGGTTTTACCCTCTTCGAAGGTGTTGAGGTGTTTGGCGCGCTTCTTGACGGTCTTGTCCGGATAGACCTTGAGCACCTCATCGATCAGCTCTTTGTTGCGTGCCTTGGTTTGCTCGACGGTCAGGCTCATGTTGGCCTCCTCATTGACGTTGAACTGAAATTCTGTGAACCCCGGCGGATGGCGCCGTCCTGCTGGTTGACTGCGCTGCTTCTGGCGCCATTCGCGGAGATTCCACCCCTGTCACCAGGAGAGGGGTGGATTCCGTTGGCGCGCCTCAGGCGACTGCCGACGCAGCGCTCTGACCGACGATCGACTCATCGACCCGCTTCATGATGCCGTGCTCCATCAGCAGATCTTCGAGCTCATCCATGGTGATCGGGGTGGGGATGGTGCCCTTGCCGCCGTTCTCATGGATCTTTCTGGCCAGCGTGCGGTACTCCTCGGCCTGCTTGCTCTCCGGTGCGTACTCCATCACCGTCATCCGCCGCAGTTCGGCGTGCTGGACGACGTTGTCACGCGGCACGAAGTGGATCAGCTTGGTGCCGAGCTTGGCGGCCAGCGCTTCGGAGAGTTCCAGCTCCTTGTCGGTCTGGCGCTCGTTGCACACCAGGCCCCCCAGGCGCACGCCGCCGGAGTTGGCGTACTTCAGAATGCCCTTGGAGATGTTGTTGGCCGCGTACATGGCCATCATCTCGCCGGACATGACGATGTAGAT
>DAOLLE010000193.1:0-6451 GCA_035331205.1 Burkholderiaceae bacterium | reverse complement strand
CTGCACCTGCTGGTGATGGACACCGACAACCCCCGCTCGCTGGCCTGGGTGGCGCGCACGATGCGCGACCGCCTGCGCAAGCTCGCCCGCCACGATCCAGGCTGGTCGAACGCGGTGACGCAGGCGCTGCCACGCCCGCACGAGTGGTCGCTGGCCGAACTCGGCCAGGCCGACGCCGCCGGCCGGCACGCCGCGCTGATCGTCGCGCTGCGCGGCTGCGGCGACGCCACCCGCGCGCTGTCCGACGAGATCAGCCGCCACCTTTTCTCCCACGTCAGCGCGCCCGAGCGCAGCATCTGGCAATGAGCGCAGCGCCCCATCCTGCCGAACTGGCCCGGGCCGACGGCCTCGCCGAGGCCGGGCTGCCCGCCTCGGACCTGCCGTCGCCCAGCGTGCTGCGCGTGCAGCACGACACGGTCTACGCCTACGACGCGCCGGTCGAGCTGGCGCACCACCTGGCCTGGCTGCGCCCGCGCGAGACCGCGCAGCAGCGCATCCGCGGTTGGACGCTGGACATCACGCCACAGCCCGACGTGGACGCCGGCACCGCGGTGCTGCCCGACGTGGGGCTGAACCACGGCGCCGCGCTGGACGGGCTGGCGCGGCCGAGCGTCGCGGTGCACCACGGCAGTGCGGCCTGGGAGGCCTGGCTGCACGGCGTGCACCAGAGCCAGGACGTCTGGGGCAACTGGCGCGCCGGCTTCTTCCACGCCCGGGTGCACGATCGGCTGGAGGTGTCCTCCAACTTCATCGCCGAGCTGCTGGCGCCGCCACCGCTGCAGCCCGAGGCCAGCCCGCCCTGGGAGAAGGTGGCCGCGCGGCTGCGCTACCACCCTGGCTCGGAGCACGACGACGCGATGGAGTTCGTGCTGCCGACCTGGTACGCGCCGCTGGACGGGGCGCTGGCGCGCTTCGCCCGCGAGGTCTTCCGCCCCGGTGCGCCGCTGCTGGTCGCCGCGATCGGCCTGATGCACCTGGTGCACCGCCGCTTCGAGTACCGCCCGGCGGCCACCTCGGTGGGCACGCGCGCGACCGAGGCGCTGGCGCAGCAGCGCGGCGTGTGCCAGGACTTCGCCCACGTGATGATCGGCGCGATGCGCTCGATCGGCCTGGCGGCGCGCTACGTCAGCGGCTACCTGCTGACCCAGCCGCCGCCGGGGCAGCCGCGGCTGATCGGCGCGGATGCCTCGCACGCCTGGGTGCAGGTCTGGTGCCCGCTGCACGGCTGGGTGGCGCTGGACCCGACCAATGCGGTGCGCGCCGGCACCGACCACGTCACGCTGGCCTGGGGGCGCGACTACGCCGACGTGGCGCCACTGCGCGGCGTGATCCGCGGCGGCGGGCAGGCGCACCCGCACGTCGCGGTGACGGTCGAGCCGCTGGGCGGCGTGTTGGCGCGGGTCGAGCGGCGCGGTTGACCGGCTGCGCGATTGACGGGCCGTGCGGGCTCTGCGCCGGCTCCGTGTTGTGGCGCACAACTTGCTGAGATGCCCCGGTGAAGTTGCACATCGTTCACCGCACCGTCTACCGCTACCGCCAGCCGCTGCGCCGCGTGGTGCAGACGCTGCGGCTGACGCCGCGCAGCAGCAGCCGGCAGACCGTGCTCGACTGGGCGGTGCAGGGCAGCGGCAGTCTGCACCCGGACGAGGACGCCTGGGGCAATGTGGCCCACCTTCACACCGTCGACCACGGTGCGCGGCGGCTGTCGGCCGAGGCCGCGGGCGTGGTCGAGACGGCGGCGCCGCCGGACTGGATCGACCCGCTGGGCCCAGCGCCGGACTGGTACCGCGAGGCCTCCACGCTGGTGGGCCGCTGGCCGGCGATCATCGACCTGGCGTTGACCTGCCTGCCGCCGGGTGACTGGGCCCATCCGCTGGAGCCGGTGCGGGGCATCGGGCGGCTGCTGCGCCTGGCCGAGGGGGTGCGCCACCGGGTGCGTTACCGGCCGGGCAGTACCGACGTGCACACCACTGCCGAGGCGGCCTGGCGGGCCGGCGAGGGCGTTTGCCAGGACCAGGCGCAGGTCTTCATCGCCGCCTGTCGCGCGGCCGGGTTGCCGGCGCGCTACGTCAGCGGCTACTTCCTCAGCCATGCGGCCGCGACGGTGGTGCCGACGGGCGGGGCGACCGCCGACGCCGGCGCCGACCTGGCCAGCCACGCCTGGGCCGAGGTCTGCATCGACGTGCCGCAGCGCCGCTGGCTGGGCGTGGATGTGACCCATGCCTGCCTCATCGACGAGCGGCACGTCATCGTCGCGGTGGGGCCGGACTACGCCGCCTGCCCGCCGGTGCGTGGGGTGCGCAGCGGTGGCGGTGACGAGGCGATGGCGGTGCAGCTGCGCATCACGCCGCTGTAGACCGGTCGTCCCGGCCGACCTGGGCTGTGCGCCTTTTGCAAACCCTTACCAACAAGGCGCTCGCGAAGGCCTCCTCTGACCCGCCCTAGCGGGCCACGGCGCGCAGCTCGGGCGGCTGCGGCGCCGCATGGCGCGGCGGTGTGGGCTCGGGCGGCTGGCGGCGGTCCTGGTCGGCCAGCACCCGACAGCCGCGCTGCACCGCAGGGCGCGCAGAGAGCTCGTCGTACCAGGCGCGCAAGCGCGGGTAGTTGGACCAGACGATGCCCTGGCTCTTCCAGGAGCGCAGCCAGGGGAACACCGCCATGTCGGCGATCGAGTAGCTCGAGCCGCCGAGGTAGCCGGACTGGTTCAGGCGCCGCTCCATCACCGCGTACAGGCGCCGTGCCTCATGGCTGAAGCGCTCGACCGCGTAGGGAATCTTCTGCGGCGCGTAGTGGCGGAAGTGGTGCACCTGGCCGAGGATCGGGCCGACGTCGCCGGCCTGGAACATCAGCCACTGCAGCGATTCGTACCTGCCGCGGATATCGGTGGGCAGGAAGCGGCCGGTCTTGGCGGCCAGGTAGAGCAGGATTGCGCCGGAGTCGAACAGCGAGATCGGCTCGCCGTCGGGGCCGTCCGGGTCGATCAGCGCCGGGATGCGGTGGGTCGGGCTGATCGCCGCGAAGCCGGGATCGAGCTGGGCGCCGGCGCCGGTGTCCACCGGATGGAGCCGGTAGCTCATGCCACATTCCTCCAACATGATGTGGACCTTGTGACCGTTGGGTGAAGCCCAGGAATAGAGCTCAATCATGGCGCTCGAGTGTCGATACACGGACGGAACAGACTACCCGATCCGGACACCGTGTGCCATGCTCGAGTCTCTCCAACGTTTCATCCGCGGCAAACAGGCGCCCTCCAATCCGGAGTCCGCGCTGATGTCGGACTGGGCCCGCCAGCACGGCAACGAATTCAAGCGCGTGCGGCGTGGTCAGGGGGCGGTGATCGGTGCGCACAGCGACGCCGGCCCGATGCGCATCGAGTGGGGGCCCTCGCAGCGGCCCTACATCGCCCATCATGAAATGCGGGTGCGCATCGAGGCGCAGTTGCCCGACGCGCTGGAGATGCTGCTGCTGTCGCGCAGCCTGGCCGACGCGCTGGAGGCGCAGGCCTTCGAGCAGCTGACCAGCCTGCAGCAGACCGAGATCGACGGCAGCTCGCCCGAGGAGCTGCGCTGGCTGTCGGCCTTCGAGCGCATCCGGCTGGACGACGTCCCCGGCTTCTCGCAGTCCTTCGTGCTGGTGTCGAGCGCGCCGTCGCACGCGCGCCACTGGGCCGCCGGTGAACTGGCGGTGCGCGCGCTGCGGGCCCGCACGCGCTGGCTCGGGCCGCATGCGCCGCTGGTGCTGATGACGCTGCGCGGGCGCGTCTACCTGCGCACCGAGGCCGATTCCTTCGACGAGACCCTGCTCGACGGGGTGCTCAGCCTGGCCGAGACCGCCGCGTTGCGCGCGCGCAAGATCAGCTCGCGCTCCGGGCGGCTGGAGGTGTCGCAGCAGGCCGAGGCGCGGCGCAGGGCCCGCGCGGCGCTGCTGGCCGAGCAGGGCTCGGCGCGCCCGAACCTGATCCGCAACCTGAACGCGGTGGAGGCCGGCGAGTCGATCCAGGCCTACGAACTGGACGGCCTGGACGAGCTCGCCGAAGCCGACGAAGCTGCCGTTACCGCCGCCGCCGATCTGCCCTCACGCCTGCCGCCGCTGGGCAGCGACGTGCCCACCGACCTGCCGCTGTGAGCGCCGGCCTGCGCAAGTCGGCGCTCAGCGCTCGGCGATCGCCACCAGCTTCTCGCGCGACAGCACCACCAGCCGCGTCGGCTCGATGCGCAGCGCGCCCTCGCGCTCGAAGCCCTTGAGCTCCTGATTCACCCGCTGGCGCGAGGCGCCCACCAGCTGGGCCAGGTCTTCCTGCGCCAGCTGCAGGCCGATGCGGGTTTCCTCACCGTTGGTCACGCCGTAGCTGCGCGCCAGCCCCAGCACCTGGCGCGCCAGGCGCGAGGCCAGCGGCTTGGTGTTCAGGTCCTCGAAGACGTTGAACATCAGGCGCAGGCGGCGGCAGTTCAGGCGCAGCAGCGCCTCGTAGAGCTCGATGTGGCGCGACAGCAGGTCGTTGAAGTCGTGCTTGCGCACGATCAGCAGTGTGGTCGGGCCGTGCGTGGTCGCGTCGTGGGTGCGCGGCAGGCCATCGAACAGCGCGATGTCGCCGAACCAGGTGCCCGGCTCGACGTAGGTCAGCGTGATCTGCTTGCCCGAGATCGACACCGAGCTGACCCGCACCGCGCCGCTGGCCACGCCGATCCAGTCCACCGCCGGGGCGCCGCGCGTGCCGATCTGCACGCCGTCCGGGTAGCGGCGGATCACGGTGCGCGCCAGGATGTCCTGCCGCAGCGCCGGCGACAGCTTGGAGAACCAGGGCCCGCGCTCGATCTGCTGGCGTTCGTCGGGGGTCAGGACGGGCGTGGTCATGGTGGCTCGGCGGTGGGAAGAGGGGACTGCGTTCAGCGGAACTGGGCGCGGCGCTTCTCGTGCCAGGCGGCCAGACCTTCGGCGCCGTTGGCGTGGTTGACGTTGGCGACGAAGGCGTCGCGCTCGCGTTCGAGCTGTTCGGCCAGCGTGGCGGCGGGGGCGCCGACCAGGGCCTTGACCGAGGCCAGCGCGTTGGGCGCCATCTGCGCCAGCTCGTCGGCCAGTGCCAGCGCGGTGGCCAGCGCCTCGCCGGGGGCGCTCAGGCGGCTGACGAGGCCGCTGCGCTGCAGCTCCTCACCGCTGCGCGTCTGGGCCAGCCAGAGCCACTCCAGCGCCTGCTGGCGCGTCATGCCGCCCGCCAGCTGCCAGCTGGCGCCGCCGTCGGGCGAGAAGCCGATGCGGCCATAGGCCAGCGTGAACTTGGCCTCGCGCGAGGCGACCAGCAGGTCGCAGGCCAGCGCGAGCGAGCAGCCGGCGCCGGCTGCGGCCCCTTCGACCGCGGCGATCACCGGCTTCGGGCAGGCGCGGATCGCCTCGACCCAGCGGTGCAGCGCATCCACGCGCGCGGCCTGCACCTCAGGCTGGCCCCGCACGGCCTGCAGCTGGCCGAGGTTGCCGCCGCCGCTGAAGTGCCCGGCCGCGCCGGTCAGCACGATGGCGCGGATGTCCGGGTCGCCCTCCGCCTGTGCCAGGGCTTCGGTGCCGGCGGCGTAGACCTGCGGCGACAGCGCATTGCGCGTCGCGGGGTCGCTGAGCGTGAGCACCAGGGTCTGGCCCTGGCGGCAGCGCAGAAGTTCGGCGGACATCGGGGCGGCTCCGGAAAGGGGGTTGAAACGGGGCAACTGGGGCGGCGATGACCAGGCTCAACCGATCCCGAGTCGGTCGATCGGATGAGCGCGGCGGATTCTGGCACAAAAAAGCACGATCGTTCGTGCTAATCCAGGGGCGTCAGAACGCGATGGGCGCATGGCGCTCAGCCTGCGAACAGGCGCTGGTTCAGGCGCTGGTTCAGGCGTTGATCGAGTCGTGAGAGGGCGGCCTGCAGCGTCTCGTCGCGCTTGGCGAAGCACAGCCGGGCGACCTGCTGGTTGCGCCCATCGGCGTAGAAAGCCGACAGCGGGATCGCGGCGACGCCCACCTCGCGGGTCAGCCAGCGGCAGAAGTCCGCCTCGGACAGCGCCGCCACCTCGGGCGCCAGGCCCGAGTAGTCGACGCATTGGAAGTAGGTGCCCTCGCAGGGCAGCAGCCGCAGCGCGGTGCCGGCCAGCCCGGCGCGGAAGAGGTCGCGCTTGCGTTGGTAGAAGGCCGGCAGCTCCAGGTAGGGCGCCGGGTCGGCCATGTAGGCGGCCAGGCCGTGCTGCATCGGCGTGTTGACGGTGAACACGTTGAACTGGTGCACCTTGCGGAATTCGGCGCTGAGCGCGGCCGGCGCGGCGGCGAAGGCGACCTTCCAGCCGGTGACGTGGTAGGTCTTGCCGAAGCTGGAGATCAGCACGCTGCGCGCGGCGAGCTCCGGGTGGCGGGCGACGCTCTCGTGTGCTGCGCCGTCGTAGACCATGTGCTCGTAGACCTCGTCGGCGATCAGCAGGATGTCGGT
>DAOLLE010000192.1:0-6455 GCA_035331205.1 Burkholderiaceae bacterium | reverse complement strand
GACGTCTTCATCGGCAGCCCGCCGCTGGCCTTCACCTTCGGCCTGGGCGGCCTGCTGCTCTTCCCGATGACCGTGGGTGCCAGCACCGTGCTGCTGGAAAAGGCCGGGCCGCCGCAGCTGCTGGAGGGCATCCGGGCCTTCGGCGCCACCACGCTGTTCACCGCGCCCACCTCCTACCGCACGCTGGCCGCGCGGGGCACCGAGCTGCGCCGCTCGCCGCTGCGCCAGTGCGTCTCGGCTGGCGAGGTGCTGCCCGCCGCCACCCGCGCGCAGTGGAAGGACGCCACCGGCATCGAGCTGATCGACGGCATCGGCGCCACCGAGCTCCTGCACATCTTCATCTCGGCCGACGAGGCGCACAGCCGCCCCGGTGCCACCGGCCGCGCGGTGCCGGGCTACCGCGCCCGGGTGGTGGACGAGGCCGGCCGCGAGGTCCCGCCCGGCACGGTGGGCAAGCTGGCGGTGCAGGGCCCCACCGGCTGCCGCTACCTGGACGATGCGCGCCAGGCCGGCTACGTGCAGGGCGGCTGGAACCTCACCGGCGACGCCTACCTGATGGACGCCGACGGCTACTTCTTCTACCAGGCGCGCAGCGACGACATGATCGTCTCGGCCGGCTACAACATCGCCAGCCCCGAGGTGGAGGACGCGCTGATGACCCACCCGGCAGTGGCCGAGTGCGCGGTGATCGGCGTGCCCGACGAGCAGCGCGGCCAGATCGTCAAGGCCTTCGTGGTGCTGCGCCCGGGCCAGGTGGGCGACGACGCCATGGCCCGCGCGCTGCAGGCGCACGTCAAGCAGGCCATCGCGCCCTACAAGTACCCGCGCGCGGTGGTCTTCCGCGCCAACCTGCCGCGCACCCAGACCGGTAAGCTGCAGCGCTTCAAGCTGAAGGAATCGCCATGAGCAAGACGGTGCTGCAACCGGTCGGCTGGGCCGCGCCCAAGGGCTACGCCAATGGCGTGGCCGTGAGCCTGCCCGCCAGTGGCCGGCTGGTCTTCGTGGCCGGCCAGATCGGATGGAATGCCGCCAGCCAGTTCGACAGCGACGACCTGGTCGACCAGGTCCTCCAGGCGCTGCTGAACGTGCGGGCGGTGCTGGCCGAGGCCGGCGCCGGCCCCGAGCACATCTGCCGCATGACCTGGTACCTGCTCGACAAGCGCGAGTACCTGGCCCGCGCCGCCGACATCGGCCGTGCCTACCGCGAGGTGCTGGGCCGCGAGTTCGCCGTCGCGATGAGCGCGGTGCAGGTGGCCGGCCTGATCGAGGACCGCGCGAAGGTGGAGATCGAGGTGACGGCGGTGCTGCCGGCCTGAGCCGGCGCCGCGCGCCTTACCGCCCCATCGCGAAGAACTCGTCGTTCGGCCGCATGCTGGTGACGTTGGCCATGCGGTTGGACAGGCCGAAGAAGGCGGCGATGCCGGCGATGTCCCAGATGTCCTCCGGGTCGAAGCCGTGAGCCTGCAGGGTCTGGAAGTCCTGGTCGTCCACGGCGTAGGACTGCGCCGACACCTTCATCGCGAAGTCGAGCATCGCCTTCTGGCGCGGCGTGAGGTCCGCCTTGCGGTAGTTGACCGCCACCTGGTCGGCGATCAGGGCGTTCTTCGCGCGGATGCGCAGGATCGCGCCGTGCGCGACCACGCAGTACTGGCACTGGTTGGCGTTGCTGGTGGCGACCACGATCATTTCGCGCTCGGCCTTGGTCAGGTTGCCCTTCTTTTCCATCAGCGCGTCGTGGTAGGCGAAGAAGGCACGGAACTCGTCGGGCCGGTGCGCCAGCACCAGGAAGACGTTGGGGACGAAGCCGGACTTTTCCTGCACCGCGAGGATGCGGCTGCGGATGTCGTCGGGCAGATCGGGGATCTCGGGGACCGGGAAGCGGCTGATGGGGTGGGGCGTGGCGGCGGTCATGGCGGCTCCAGAGTGGGCGTGCGGTCAATAAAGAGGAAAGGGGCTCGATGGCGCTCGAAGGGGCTCGCAGGCGAGCACCGGCAGGCATTGCCCCCGCTGCTCGCCTCGAAGGCTCGGTGGGATCAGGCCGGCGCGCCCACGCGCACCACGACGCGGCCGCGGACCTGCCCGGCCAGCAGATCGGGCGCGACGGCGATGGCCTCGTCTAGGCCGATCTCGCGCATCAGGCCTTCGAGCAGCGCGACGTCCAAGTCCGTCGCCAGGCGGCGCCAGGCTTCGAGGCGCTCGGCCTTCGGCGCCATCACGCTGTCCACGCCCGCCAGCGTCACGCCGCGCAGGATGAAGGGGGCGACGGTGGCCGGCCAGGTCATACCGCCGGCCAGGCCGCAGGCGGCCACCACGCCGCGGTAGCGCATCGCGGCGCAGACGTTGGCCAGCAGCTGGCCGCCCGCCACGTCCACCGCGCCGGCCCAGCGCTCCTTGTCCAGCGGCTTGCCCGGCTTGGCCATCTCGGCGCGGTCGAGCACCTGGCGGGCGCCCAGCGCCGTGAGGAACTCGGCTTCCTGCGGCCGGCCGGTGACCGCCGCAACCTCGTAGCCCAGCCTGGCCAGCATCGCCACCGCGATGCTGCCGACGCCGCCGGCCGCGCCGGTGACGACCACCGGGCCCTGGTCCGGCGTCACGCCGTGGCGCTCCAGCGCCAGCACGCACAGCGCGGCGGTGTAGCCGGCGGTGCCGATGCCCATGGCCTGGCGCAGCGTGAAGGGCGACTGCAGCGGGATCAGCCACTTGCCGGGCACGCGGGCCCTTTCGGCCAGGCCGCCCCAATGCCCCTCGCCGACGCCCCAGCCGTTGAGCACCACGGCGTCACCGACCGCGAAGGCCGGGTCGGCCGAGGACTCGACGGTGCCGGCGAAGTCGATGCCCGGCACCATCGGGAACCGGCGCACCACCGGCGAGCGGCCGGTGATGGCCAGCGCGTCCTTGTAGTTCAGCGTGGAGTACGCGACGCGCACCGTCACGTCGCCCTCGGGCAGCGCGGACTCGGACAGCGTCTGGATCGACGCCGTCTGCTGTCCATCCACTTTGTCGATCAGCAGGCCTCGGAACATGGGCAATCTCCTGTTGGGGTGAATCCGGTTGGGGGAAGCGTTGGAGGGAAGTGTTGGGGGAAGGCATCGAGGGGGCGGGGGGCAGGGCGCGGCGCGGCGTTCAGCCCGGGCGGCCCAGCAGGGTGAAGAAGCCCGCGCTGTAGATCTCCAGCGGCGCGGCGGATCGTTCCAGCTTGGCGCGCAGCACGGCGCCCTCCCAGCCGATCCAGAAGAACTGCGCCAGCGCGACGGCATCCAGCCCGGGCGCGATCTCGCCGGCGCGCTGGGCCTCGGCCAGGCAGGCGGCGGTGCGGGCCTGCCAGTCCTGGAAGACCTCGCCCAGCTGGGCGCGGAAGGACTCCGGCAGCGCGCCCATCTCCTGGCCGAGGTTGCCCACCAGGCAGCCGCGCCGGAAGTCGTAGCGGCGCATGCCGGCCTTGGCGTCGTCGATGAAGTGGCGCAGGCGGTCGAGCGGCGACAGGCCGCTGTCCAGGAACCAGCGGTCGAGCTTGCGGGCGAAGAAAGCCGCGTAGGCCGCGATCAGCGCCCGACCGAAGGCCTCCTTGCTCTCGAAGCAGTGATAGAACGAGCCCTTGGGCACCTGGGCCGCGCGCAAGATCTCGTCGAGGCCGACCGCGGAGTAGCCCTTTTCCGTCAGCACCGCCACCCCGGTGCGGATCAAGGCCTCGCGCGTGTCCAGGCGCGCGGCATCGGCCGACTTGGGCGGCCGGCCGCGGCGGCGGGCGGGCGCTGGCGGGGGCGAGGTTGGCAGCGGGGAAGCGGGCATCTGCGGGTGTCCGGTCCTGCCTTGGGACGGGGGCTGAATTAAATTAGACCGATTGGTCTAATTATTGATCGGAAATGAGCCTGCGTCCAGTCGGCTCACCAACCGGGGGCTCGCCAGCCCCAAGACAGCCGGTGCGCCGGCGCACAATCGGGCGCTCCTCGCTTCCCCGCCGCCCGTCGGCTCGCCCCATGCCCGCTGTCTCCCTTGCGCCTGCCGCGCTGCGCCTGACGATCGACCCGGCTTCGCTGCCCTTTGCCGACACCCGCGAGCTGGTCGGCCAGCCGCTGCCCTGGATCGGCCAGGAGCGCGCCGAGCAGGCCGCGCGCTTCGGCCTGGAGATGGCGCCGCCCGACTACCACCTCTTCGTGCTCGGCGAGGTGGGCTGCGGGCGAAGCACGCTGATGGCGCAGATGGCGCGGCAGGTGGCGGCCAGCCGGCCGGTGCCGCCGGACCTGGTCTACCTGCACCACTTCGAGAACCCCGAGCAGCCGCGTGCGCTGCGCCTGCCCGCCGGCGAGGGGCGGCTGCTGCGCCAGCTGATGGGTGACTTCGCGAAGACGCTGCTCGAGCAGATTCCGAAGCGGCTGGCCTCGCCGGAGGCCAAGGTGGCGGTCGAGCGCATCGACGCGGCCGCGCAGGCCGAGGACGAGCGCAGCTTCACCGAGCTGGCCGCCTGCGCCGAGTCGCACGGCTTCACGCTGCTGCGCGACGCGGGCCACTTCATCTTCACCCAGCACGACGAGGCCGGCGAGCCGCTGACCGCGGCCAAGGCGCTGACCCTCAGCGTGGCGCAGCGCGCCGCCAACGAGGCGGCCGAGGCGGCGCTGCGCAGCGAGATCGCGCCGCACCTGGAGCGCATCGCCGCACGCGAGGCGGCGCGCAAGGAGGCGCTGGCCACGCTGCGCCGGCAGATGGTCAAGCCGTTGCTGGAGCGCGAGCTGGCGGCCATCCGCGGCGCGCTGCGCAAGCAGATCAAGGATGGGCGCAAGCTGGCCCAGTACTTCGAGGGCGTCGAGGCCGACGTGTTGGACCACCTGGCGCTGTTCCAGGCCGGCCCTGCGCTCGGCGAGTCGGGCGAGGGCGGCGAGTCCGGCGAGACCAGCGTGGGTGACGAGGCCGAGCGCGTTGCCAACCTGCTGGCGCTGGCGGCGCGCCTGCGCGTGAACGTCGCGGTGGACCATGGCGAGGCGCAGCGCACCCAGCGCGGCGCGCCGGTGATCGTCGACGACAACCCGGTGTTCCGCTCGCTGTTCGGCCGCATCGAGTACGAAGCCGAGGGCGACGTGCTGGTCACCGACTTCTCGCACATCCGCGCCGGCAGCCTGCTGCAGGCGCACGGCGGCTTCCTGCTGCTGCACCTGCGCGACCTGGTGAGCGACCCGCAGGTCTGGGAGAAGCTGCGCCGCTTCCTGCGCAGCGGTCGGCTGCAGATCGAGGAGCCGGCGCTGGCCGCCGCGCCGATCTCGGCGGTGTCGCTGCAGCCCGAGCCGGTCGACGTGGAGGTCAAGATCGTGCTGATCGCCTCGGTCGAGGAGTACTACCTGGTGCAGGAGGAAGACCCGGAGTTCGCCCGGCGCTTTCGCTGCAAGGTGGACTTCGCCGAGAGCTTCCGCGCCTCGGCGGACTCGTACCAGGCCAGCGCGGTCTTCGTCGCCCAGCTCTGCGCGCAGCAGGGGCTGCCGCAGGCCACGGCCGCCACGGTGGCTGCGCTGATCGAGGCCACCCACCGCGAGGCGGAGGATCAGGGCCGCCAGAGCGCGCTCTTCGGCCGCACCGAGGCGCTGCTGCTCGAATCGGCGGCGGTGGCCCGTGCGCGGGGCGCGGCGCTGATCGAGCCGGCGGACCTGCAGGCGGCCCGGCGGGCGCAGCGCCACCGGCACGACTACCCCGAGCAGCGGCTGCAGGAGAGCATCCTGGACGGCGAGCGGCTGATCGCCGCCCACGGCGAGCGCGTTGGCCAGGTCAACGGCCTGACGGTCATCGACCCGGGTGACCACGCCTTCGGCTTCCCGGTGCGGGTGACCGCGCGCACGCACGCCGGCGAGGAAGGGCTGCTGGACATCCAGCGCGAGGTGGAGATGGCCGGGCCGATCCACAGCAAGGGCGTGCTGATCCTGCACAGCCACCTGGCGGCGCTGTTCGCGCACATCGCGCCGCTGGCGATGAACGGCTCGGTGGTCTTCGAGCAGGAGTACAGCGGCGTGGAGGGCGACTCGGCCTCCTGCGCCGAGTTCTACGCGCTGCTGTCGAGCCTGGCGGGCACGCCACTGCGCCAGGGCATCGCGGTGACAGGCGCGATCAACCAGCATGGCGAGATGCTGCCGGTGGGCGGCATCAACGAGAAGATCGAGGGCTGGTTCCGCAGCTGCGAGGGGCTGGGTCTGGACGGCACGCAGGGCGTGCTGATCCCGGCGCGCAACGCCCGCCACCTGATGCTCGACGAGCGGGTGGTCGAGGCGGTGGCCGCCGGGCGCTTCCACCTCTACACCGCCGAGTCGGCTGCCGAGGGCATGGAACTGCTGACCGGCCTGAGCTACGGCGAACTGGAGCACGGCAGCTACCCGCCCGACACGGTGCTCGGCCGCGCGCAGCGCACGCTGCAGGCCTACCGGCGCGCCTGCGAGGGGCCGAGCACCGTGTCGGGCGGGAAGCTGCCGTGCTCCAGT
>DAOLLE010000191.1:0-6458 GCA_035331205.1 Burkholderiaceae bacterium | reverse complement strand
GCCAGGCGGTCAGTGCCAGCCCAGCCAGCGAGGGCCCGCAGGCGCCCAGCCCGGCGATCGCGAAGGCCGAGGCCGGTGGCCCCTGCATCAGCACCGCCTGGCCGCCGTACTGGAACAGCAGCGACCACAGACCCCAGGACCAGGCCAGGGTGAGGAGGAGGAAGGCGGTCGCCGGGTGCTGCCGGGACCAGTCTTTCGGGTTCATGGCGTGAGCCTGTTCACAACAACCGAACAGCCTGCCATCCTAGGCCGGATCCCGAGGGTCGAGGTGCGCGACCCCGCCGACCGACGCCAACGGCCCACAGGGGGCCGCCGGTCGCACGGGCCGTTCAGCCCAGCGTCTGCGCCAGCGCCCAGGCCTGCTCGGCCAGCGGGCGGGTGCGCCGGCCGGTCTCCACCGCCTTGGCGTTCGAGGCGTTGCCCTGCTGGGCCCGCTTGGCGATGCCCTGCAGGATGCCCACCAGGCGGAACATGTTGAAGACCAGGTAGACCACCCAGTCGGCCTGCGCCACCGGCTGGCTGCGGCCGGTGCGTTCGAGGTAGCGCGCGAGGTACTCGGCCTCGCTCGGGATGCCCAGCGCGGCCAGGTCCTGACCGATCAGCCCGCGCCCGGTCAGCGGCGACATGTGCCAGCTCAGGCAGTGGTAGGCGAAGTCCACCAGCGGATCGCCCAGCGTGGACAGCTCCCAGTCCAGCACCGCCAGGATGCGCGGCTCGGTGGGGTGGAAGATCACGTTGTCGAGCCGGTAGTCGCCGTGCACGATGCGGCTTTCGCCCTCGGGCGGGATGTGGCGCGGCAGCCAGTCGATCAGCGCGTCGGCCGCGGCAATCGGCTCGGTTTCGGCGGCCTTGTACTGCTTGGTCCAGCGCTCGATCTGGCGCGCCACGTAGTTGCCCGGCCGGCCGTAGTCGCCCAGGCCGATGGCCACCGGGTCGACCCGGTGCATCGCCGCCATCACGCGGTTCATCTCGTCGTAGATCGCGCCGCGCTCGGCGGGGGTCATGCCCGCCAGCGTCGCGTCCCAGAAGATCCGGCCTTCGACGTGGTCCATCACGTAGAAGTCGGTGCCGATGACCTCGGGGTCCTGGCAGAGCACGTGGGGCTGGGCCACCGGCACGTCGGTCGTGGCGAGCGCCGAGATGACGCGGAACTCGCGGTCCACCGCGTGGGCCGAGGGCAGCAGCTGGCCCGGCGGCTTGCGGCGCATCACGAAACGCCGCTCGCCGGCCGACGAGCGCGCCCTCAGCAGGAAGGTCGGGTTGGACTGGCCGCCCTTGAACTGCTCGATCGTCACCTCGCCCTCCAGCCCGGTCATGCGCGGGCGCAGCCAGTCGATCAGCCGCTGCTGGTCGAAGGCGTGCTGCGGGGAAACCGGCTTGGTGCCGGTGAAGGCGCTCTGGGACTCGTCGCTCATCGCGTAGGCTCCTGGCTGGGTGCGTGGCCCTGCAGTCTGGCCGCCCGGCAGCGCGTCGGCTAGCGCCAGCGTGACATTCGCGGGATATCCCTTGCGGTGACACTGCGACCGCGGCCGCCCCAGAGTGCTGTGCCGCGCGCCCGACCTGTCTGTACCCCTGCCATGACCGCCTCCGACCCCTCGACAACCCCGCTGCCGCCGCCCGACGGCTTCACGCTGTACTCCGGCAGCGCCGGCCCCTGGTTTCATGCGCTCGACCCGGTCTACTGGCGCGAGGAGGCGGACGGCACGCTCACGCTCGGGCTACGCCTGCAGGCGCGCCACGGCAACATCCTCGGCATTCCGCACGGCGGCATGTTGCTGACCTTCGCGGACAGCGCCATCGGCGTCAACCTCGGCCGCGCGCAGCGCCGGCGCGACCCGAAGCGGGCGATCGTCACCACCAGCCTGAGCAGCGATTTCCTGGGCGCTGCGCGCATCGGCGACTGGCTGGAGGCGCGGGTCACGGTGCGCAAGTCCGGCCGCACGCTGGCCTTCGGCGAGTGCCTGCTGGCGGTGGGCGATCGGCCCATCCTGCGCGCCAGCGCGGTGTTCAGCGTGATCGACCGCCCCATGCCAGGCGACGCTGGCGATGGCACGGGCGGCTCGGACGGCTGACGCTGCGGCCAGCCGCCCGCGACGGGATAATCGGCCCATGCGCCTGCGTTTCACCAAGATGCAAGGGGCGGGCAACGACTTCGTCGTGCTCGACGCCACCCACTCGCCGCTGCCCCTGGGGCCGGCGGCCTACCGCCTGCTGGGCGACCGGCGCTTCGGCGTCGGCGCCGACCAGATCCTCGTCGTCGAGCGGCCGACTGCGCCCGACGTGGACTTCCGCTACCGCATCTTCAACGGCGCCAGCGGCGAGGAGGTCGAGCAGTGCGGCAACGGCGCGCGCTGCTTCGTGCGCTTCGTGCACGACCAGGGCCTGACGACCCAGCGCACGGTGCGCGTCGAGACGGTCAACAACCGCCTGGCGCTGACGCTGCAGGCCGACGGCCGCGTCACGGTGGACATGAACCGGCCGATCTTCGAGCCGGCGCGCCTGCCCTTCGACCCCAGCGGGCTGACGCCGCGTCTCGTCAACGGCTTCGAGCTCTGGCCGCTTGAGCTGCCCGGCGCGAGCTGGCCGCGCGTCGAGGTGGCCGCCGTCTCGATGGGCAACCCGCACGCGGTGCAGCGCGTCGACGACGTGGACATGGCGCCGGTGGCCGAGATCGGCCCGCTCGTCGAAGGCCACGCGCGCTTCCCGCGCCGCGTCAACGCCGGCTTCCTGCAGGTGGTGTCGCGCGGCGAGGTGCGCCTGCGCGTCTACGAGCGCGATGCCGGCGAGACCCTGGCCTGCGGCACCGGCGCCTGCGCCGCGGTGGTCGCGGGCATCCGCCTGGGCTGGCTGGACGACACCGTGGACGTGCACACCCGCGGCGGCCTGCTGACCATCACCTGGCGCGGCGGGGACCAGCCGGTGCTGATGACCGGCCCGGCCGAGCCGGTGTTCGAGGGCGAGATCGAGCTGCCCGACGCCTGCCTCAGCGGGACCTGAGCCCCGCACGCCCGGCCCCGGATTGGGGCCGCCGGAGCGCTCGCCGGGCCGATCGCGCCGGGCGGATTGTTCATCTTCACTGACACATGGCGGCTTGGGCCGCCCTTTTCCGCGGCTGACCTTCACGCAGCCGGCGTACCCTTGTGGCTGTTACCATTTTTCCATTCCCACCGCGGCGCGCCCGGATCCCTCAGGCCGCTGGCGGCGGGGTGCAAGGCAGCAGCGTCATGACCGTCATCCAGGGCATCACCGAAGACGAGATCGCCAACTACCTGGCGAACACCCCCGGCTTCTTCGAGCGCCACGCCCAACTGCTGGCCAGCGTCGAGCTGGCCAACCCGCACGGCCAGCGCGCGGTGTCGCTGCAGCAGCGGCAGATGGAGATGCTGCGCGAGCGCATCCGCGGCCTGGAGCGGCGCATCATGGACATGATCCGCCACGGCCAGGAAAACGCCGCGCTGTCCGACCGGTTGCACCAATGGACCCGCTCGCTGATGCTGGTCGACGACGCCGCCGACCTGCCCGACCTGATGCTGCTCGACCTGCAGGAGCAGTTCCTGATCCCCGAGGCGGCGCTGCGGCTGTGGGGTGTGGCGCCCGCATTCGCGGCGCTGCCCGCGGCGGCGGCGGTGAGCGAGGAGGTGCGCAGCTTCGCCTCCAGCCTGACGCAGCCCTACTGCGGCGCCAACGCCAGCTTCGAGGCGGTGCAGTGGCTGCAGTCCCCGCAGAGCATCGCCTCGCTGGCGCTGATCCCGCTGCGGCGCAGCCTGTCGGCACCGGCCTTCGGCCTGCTCGTGCTCGGTTCGCCCGACCCGACGCGCTACGCCGCCGACATGGGCACCGAATTCCTCACCCGCGTCGGTGAGCTGGCCAGCGCGGCGGCAGCGCGCCTGCTGCCGCCGGCCGACTGATACGCCGGCTGATACGCCGACCGACGGGCCAATCGACACGGCGGCGGCGCGTCAGAGGCCGCCTCAGAAGCTGTAGCCGATCGCGAAGGTCAGCTGCGGCAGGTAGCGGACCTTGCCCAGGTCGTCGCGCACCTGGTTCACTTCCTTGTCCATGTCGGCCTGGAAGGTCGGATTGCTCGCTAACGTGCCGCGGGCGGTCGCGTCCACCGTCGGCTTGCCGAACAGGGTGCCGATGTCCACGCTGAAGCGAAAGCCGCTGGCCTGCTGGTGGCCCCAGCCGATGCCCAGGTAGGGCATGGTGCGCGGGTACTTCACAACGACCGTCATGCCGTCGGTCGGGCCGAGCACGTAGCGGTTGTCGCCCACCTCGATGCTCTTGCCGGCACCGGCGGCATCCAGCGCCAGCTTGTAGTTGGCCGAGCCCAGGCCGGCGGTGAGGCGGAAGACGCCCTCGAAGGGGAACCAGTCGGCGAACAGCGCGCCGCGGTTGGCCTTCAGGTCGGCGGCGTAGTCGATGCCGTCCTGGGTCTTGTTCTTGTGCTGCGAGCCCAGCGTCATGAAGTCGCCGCGCAGCGTCACGCTGCTGTTCAGCGGGTGGGCGTAACCCAGGCCGACGCCGGGAAAGCCGAGGTTGCCGTAGATCTCGCCGGCCTGCGCCGTGCCGGCGCCGATCGTGCCGGCGGCCACCAGGGCGGCAGCGCCCAGGCGGCGGAGGAATGTGTGCTCAATCGTCATGGTCAGGACTTCTCGCGGTCGATGCAGCGGGCCCGGGCCCGCCGCGGTTGGGGAGAGGCCTGAAGTGTCGGCAGGCACCGCAGCATCTGCAGGCCGCCGAGGCGGGGCTGCATCAAGCGCCGGCGCTGCCGAAGCCGCCGGCGTGCGATGGGTCACACGCCGCGCAGCCGGATCGGGATGCGCCGCCGGCCGATCGGGTCGGCCTCGGGCATGGCCGCGAAGCGCCCGGCGATGCGCGTGCCGCAGTGCGGGCAGGCGCCCTGGGCGTCGAGCCGGTAGGCGCGCACGTCGTGCCAGTCGCGCTCGATCAGCGCCTGGCCGCAGCCCGGGCAGAAGGTGCTGCCGCCGGCCAGATCGTGCACGTTGCCGGTGTAGACGTGGCGCAGGCCCTGGTCCAGCGCAATGCGGCGCGCGCGCTGCAGCGTCGCGGGCGGTGTGGCCGGCACGTCGGTCATCCGGTAGTCCGGGTGGAAGGCGGTGAAGTGCAGCGGCACGTCGGGTCCGAGCTCGTCGTGCACCCAGCGGGTCATGGCCTCCAGCTCGGCGCTGCTGTCGTTGGCGCCGGGAATCAGCAGGGTCGTCAGCTCCAGCCAGCAGGCCGTGTCGTGGCGCACATGCACCAAGCCATCGAGTACCGGCTGCAGGTGCGCGCCGGTGTGCTGGAAGTAGAAGGCGTCGCTGAAGCCCTTCAAGTCGACGTTGGCGGCGTCCATCTTGGCGTAGAACGCGCGCCGCGGCGCCTCGTGCAGGTAGCCGGCCGTCACCGCCACGGTCTGGATGCCGCGCTCGTGGCTGGCGTCGGCCGCGTCCATCGCGTACTCGGCAAAGATCACCGGGTCGTTGTAGGTGAAGGCCACGCTGCGGCAGCCCGTCTCGGTGGCCACCTCGGCGATGCGCCGGGGCGAGGCCTGGTCCATCAGCCGGTCCATCTCGCGGCTCTTCGAGATGTCCCAGTTCTGGCAGAACTTGCAGGCCAGGTTGCAGCCCGCGGTGCCGAAGCTGAACACCCGGCTGCCGGGGTAGAAGTGATTCAGCGGCTTCTTCTCGATCGGGTCGATGCAGAAGCCCGAGCTGCGACCGTAGGTGGTCAGCACCATCGCGTCGCCCTGGCGGGCGCGAACGAAGCACAGGCCGCGCTGGCCCTCGTGCAGTTTGCAGTCGCGCGGGCAGAGGTCGCATTGGATGCGCCCGTCGTCCAGGCGGTGCCACCAGCGCGCCGGCGTCACGCCGTCGAGGGGGATGGGGTCGAAGTGATCCATGTCGTCGTGTCTCCCTGCGGGGTGACGGGCGAGGGCTTGGGGGGGCCGCCGCCTGCGGATTCACTCGAAGCTGCGCACCCCGTAACACGACAGCTCGACGTCGCCGGCCCAGAAATCCGCCGCCAACCCTGCCTTGCGCTTGAGCGCCGCCAGGAAGGCCGCCGGCTCGGGCAGCTGCTCCCAGACCTGCGGCAGGAAGGTGGCCCGGTGGCCGTGCCACTCGAAGATCAGGCCGTCGACGCCCGGTTTCAAGAGCGCCAGCGCCTCGGCCTCGCTGCGCACGCGCGGCAGCGGCTGGGGCGCGTCGAGCAGCGACACCTCGACCTGCAGGCCGGCCTGCCATTCGGCGCGGGTCAGCGGCGCGAAGCGCGGGTCACGGAAGGCCGCGGCCTCCGCGTTGGCACGCAGATCCGCCTCGAGCGGCCGCCAGGCCTGCAGGCTGCCGATGCAGCCGCGCAGCGCGCCGCGCGCGTCGTGCAAGGTCACAAAGGTGGCGCCCGGGGTCGCCAGCGCCGGGTGCGCCGGCTCGGCCTCATCGGCCGGCAGGCCCAGCCGG
>DAOLLE010000190.1:0-6498 GCA_035331205.1 Burkholderiaceae bacterium | reverse complement strand
GCCGAGGTTCAGCCCGTCGGGCCCGACGCGGAAGATGCCCATCCCGCCCATGCCGTCCAGCGGCTTGAGGATGATGTCGCCCTGCTCGGCGTGGAAGGCGCGGATGGCCTCGGCCGAGCGCGTCACCAGCGTGGGCGCGATGAACTGCGGGAACTCCAGGATCGCCAGCTTTTCCGGGTGCTCACGCAGCGCCTGCGGGCGGTTGAAGACCCGCGCGCCCTCGCGCTCGGCCTGCTGCAGCAGGTGGGTGGCGTAGATGAACTCGGCGTCGAAGGGCGGGTCCTTGCGCATCAGCACCGCGTCGGCATCGGCCAGCGCCAGCTCCTGCGTGGCGACCACCTCGTACCAGTCCGCCTCCTCTCGACCGGTCAGGATCAGCGTACGCGCACTGCGCGCCACCACCCGGCTGCCGCGCACCCAGACCAGGCCGCGCGGCTCGCAGACGTGCAGGCGGTGGCCGCGCCGGGCGGCCTCGCGCATCATCGCGAACGTGCTGTCCTTGTAGGTCTTGAAGGTCTCGATCGGGTCGGCGACGAAGAGCAGGTCCATGGCGGGGGTCGATGCAGCAGATCCGGCCAGTGTTGCACAGCAGCGGCTGCAGCGGCGCTCGCAGGACTCTCGGCGCGGCGTCAGGCGGGTTCGGCGCCAGCGGCCCGAGCGCCCGGCAGCTGGTGAGGCGCGGCCGAGGGCATGTCGTCGCCGAAGGGCGGGCCGAGCTTGAAGGTGCCGCTGCAGCGCACCGAGGGCACGCCGTCGGCATTCACCAGGCCCTGGATGAAGACCAGAGAGCGCGTGACGCGCAGCACCTCGGCCTCACCCTCGACCCAGGCGCCCAGCGGCACCGGCGCGAGGTAATCGATCTGCAGGCCGATGGTGGGCAGGAAGCGCATGCCCACCGCCTCGCTCTTGCGGTGCGCCGACAGCGGCAGCAGCATGTCGCAGAAGGTGGCCATCATGCCGCCGTGGCACTGGCCCATGATGTTGCAGTGCCGCTCCTCGACGCGAAAGCCGAACTGCACCCGCGCGCCCTCGCGGCGGATGAACAGCGGCCCGTTGGCCGCGATGAAGCCGCCGTTCAGCCCGCCCAGCGGGTGGAAGCCCGGGGGCACGTCGAAGCGGGAGGCCGCAGCGGATGGGGATCCAGGGTCGCTCGGGGGCATGGGAACTCCTTGTCGAATCGGGTTCAACGCGCCCGCGCCTGCTGGATCGCGGCCGCCAGCGCGCCGGCGACCACGCCCCAGAAGGCCGAGCCGATGCCCAGCAGCGCCACGCCGCTGAGCGTGACCAGGAAGGTGATCAGCGCCGACTCGCGCCACTTGGGCGCCTCCAGCGCAGTGGCCAGCCCGCCGCCGATCGAGCCCAGCAGCGCCAGCCCGGCCACGGCCAGCACCAGCGCCTTCGGGAAGGCGGCGATCAGCCCCACCACCGCGCCGCCGGCCAGGCCCATCACCCCGTAGATCAGGCCGGCCACCACGCTGGCGGTGTAGCGCCGCGCCGGGTCCTCGTGGGCCTCGCGGCCCATGCAGATCGCCGCGGTGATGGCCGCCAGGTTGTAGGCGTAGCCGCCGAAGGGCGCCAGCACGAGGTTGAGCAGCCCGGTGGCGGTGATCACCGGCGAGACGGGGATGGCGTAGCCCGCGGCGCGCTGGGCGGCCACGCCGGGCAGGTTCTGCGAGGCCATCGTCACCACGAACAGCGGCAGCGCCACGCCCACCGCGCCGCGCAGGCTGAACACCGGCGTCGTCCACACCGGCTGCGCCCAGCGCCACTCGATGGCGCCCAGGTGCAGCTGGCCCTGACTCGCCGCCACCGCCAGCCCGACCAGCAGCAGCACCGGCACCGCGTAGCGCGGCCAGAAGCGCCGCCCCAGCAGGTAGGCCGCGAGCATGGTGCCAACCAGCACGAAGTCCGTGCGCAGTGCGCCGAAGGCGTCGAGCGCGAAGCGCGCCAGCACGCCGGCCAGCAGCGCCGCGGCCAGCGGCTGGGGGATGCGGTCCATCACCCGCTCGAAGGCCCGCGTCACGCCGGCCAGCGTGATCAGCCCCGCGCAGAGCACGAAGGCGCCGATGCCCTCGGCCAGGCTCACCCCGGCGCCCGCGGTGACCAGCAGGGCCGCGCCCGGCGTGGACCAGGCCGTCAGCACCGGCTGGCGGTACCACAGGCTCAGCCCGGCGCTGCTCAGGCCCATGCCGATGCCCAGCGCCCAGAGCCAGCTGGTCAGCTCAGCGGCCGAGGCGCCCAGCGCCTGCGCGGCCTGGAAGATGATGACCACCGAGCTGGTGTAGCCCACCAGCACCGCGACGAAGCCGGCCACCGCCGACGAGAGCGCCAGGTCGCGCCCGAAGCGCTGCAACGAAACCCGCATGCCGAGTCGGCCGGCCGGTCAGAAGGTGTAGCCGTCTTCGGCCTTCACGTCGGCCAGGCGCTCCAGCAGGCGCGCCAGCGGCGTGAGCACCGAGTAGCGCATCGCCACGTGGTGGGCGTAGCGCCAGACCAGCGGCAGGTCCTTGAGGTAGCCGTCCTTGCCGTCGCGGTGCGACAGGCGCGCGAAGATGCCCAGCACCTTGAGGTGGCGCTGCAGGCCCATCCACTCGAAGTCGCGCCAGAAGCTGCCGAAGTCGTCCGCCACCGGCAGGCCGGCTTTGCGGGCGCGCTCCCAGTAGCGCACCGCCCAGTCGATCTGGATGGCCTCGTCCCACTCGATGTAGGCGTCGCGCAGCAGCGAGACCAGGTCGTAGCTGGCCGGGCCGACCACCGCGTCCTGGAAGTCGAGCAGGCCCGGGCCGCGGCCCTCGGCCGGCCCATCCGCGGCAGCCAGCGGCAGCATCAGGTTGCGGCTGTGGAAGTCGCGGTGCACCAGCACCCCCGGCTGCGCCAGGCAGACGCCCAGGATCTGCTCGAAGCAGCGCTCCAGCTGCTGCTGCTCGCGCTCGCTGAGCGTGGCGACGCAGTGGCGGGCGATGTACCACTCCGGAAAGAGGTTCAGCTCGCGCTGCATCAGCGCGCGGTCGTAGGCGGGCAGCGCGGGCGAGACGGCCGCGGCGTCGATGCGCTGCAGGCGGACCAGCGCGTCGATCGCGTCGCGGTACAGCGCGTCGGCGCGCTTCAGGCCGGCTGCGGCGGACAGATCCTGCGCCTGCAGCTCGGCCAGGTAGGTGCGCTCGCCCAGGTCGCTCAGCAGCATGAAGCCCTGCGCCTCGTCCCAGGCCAGCACCTGCGGCGCGGCGAGCCCTGCGCCCCCGAGCAGGCCAGCCACCTGCACGAAGGGGCGGCAGTCCTCATGGCTGGGCGGCGCGTCCATCACGATGCGGCTGGGGGCTCCAGCCGAGCAGGCCTCGGCCCGGGCGTCCAGGCGGAAGTAGCGGCGAAAGCTCGCGTCGGCACTGGCCGGGCGCAGCGTGGCGGGGTCGAGCCCCTGGGCCGCTGCGACCCCGGCGAGCCAGCGGTCGAAGGCGACGTGGCGGGCGGAATCGGCCCAGGTGATGGCGCTGGCCGGCAGGGCAGAGGAAGACACAGGATCGGACACGGGTGAGAACTCGCTCGGCGGCAAGGCGGGGAGACATCGGCCCGGCGGGCCGGGAGCGCCCGCAGGCGTGGGCGGCAGGCCGCGTGAAATAATCGATCGATTCTAGCGAGCCACCTGTGGGCCTCGACGGCCCGCGGGCTGCGACGGCACGCGGCGGCGCCCGTTTCTTGCCCCCGTTGCGCCTTGCCTGCCCTGCCCTCGCCCTACGCCCGTGACTCCCGCCGCGCTGCCAGCGACCGGCCACTGCACCTGCACCCGCTGGCGCGGGCGGTCTGGCTGCTGAGCGCCGGCCTGCTGGGCAGCACGCTGGCGGCCGCACAGGCGGCCGGTTCGCCCGACGAGGCCGGCGACAGCTCTACGGCGGCACCGTCGGCGGCGGCCTCCACGTCCCCGGCCACCGCGGCGCCCAGACCCAGCCGCGGCCCAACGCGCCGCCCCACCGCTGGCAGCTGCCATTCCCCCAACTGGCACCTGCCGGCCGAAGGCCTGAGCCTGACCCCGCGCAGCGCCTCGGAGTTCGGCCTGCTCAGTTTCGAGGCCGACCGGCTCGACTCCGAAGTGGGCAACGCGCTGCACGCGCGCGGCCAGGTGCGGCTGCAGCGCGGCGTGCTCGCGCTGCAGGCCGACGAGGTGGACTACGCGCTGCACGAGGACCGCCTGACGGCCCGCGGCGATGTGCAGATGCTGCGCGGCGGGGACCGTTTCTCCGGCAGCGAGGTGGACCTCGACACCGTGCGGCAGATCGGCCAGGTGCTGCAGCCGCGCTATCACTTTGCGGTGACCGATGCCGGCGGGCGCGCCGAACGCATCGCCTTCCTCGGTCAGAACCGCATGACGGTGGACCGCGCCCGCTACAGCAGCTGCAAGGTGGGCGACGACGAGACACCGCCCTGGGTGCTCAGCGCCAGGCAGCTGCGGCTGGACTTCGACACCAACGAGGGCATCGCCGAGGGCGCGGTGCTGCGTTTCTACGACGTGCCGTTGTTCGCGCTGCCGGTGATGAGCTTCCCGATCACCGACGACCGCAAGTCCGGCTGGCTTCCGCCGACGATCGACCTGGCCACCAACAGCGGCCTGATGGTCGCGGTGCCCTATTACTGGAACATCGCGCCGGAACTCGACGCCACGCTCACGCCCACGCTGTCGCTCAAGCGCGGCGCTGGCCTGGACATCGAGACGCGCTACCTGCAGCCCTCGCTCAAGGGCCAGCTCGAGCTGACCTGGCTGCCCCAGGACCGCATGGCCGACCGCCAGCGCTGGGCGGCACGCTGGAATCACCGCGGCGAGCTGGGCAGCCAGGTCGACTACCGGCTGAACTTCCTGCGCGTCTCCGACGAGGATTACTGGAACGACGCGCTGCGCGGCGCGACCAACCTGACGCCCCGCCTGCTGGGCTCCGACGCCGCCGTGCTGCAGCGGCGCCGCGTGAACAGCGATCTGCTCGGCCCGATGGACCAGTGGCTCTACGCCACCACGCAATCCTGGCAGGTCCTGCGCAGCACCGGCCAGGACAGCGACCCCAGCGCGGTCATCACAGCGCCCTACCAACGCGCAGCGCAGGTCGGCGCGCGCTGGAGCGGCCTGGGCAACCGCTTCGAATGGTCACTGCAAAGCGAGGTCAACCGCTTCGAGAACATCGACAGCGGCCAGCCGCGCGGCAACCGCGCCCATCTGCTGGGCACGCTGGCCTGGCCGCTGGGCGATGGCGGCTGGCAACTCACGCCGCGGCTGCGGCTGAACGCAGCGGCCTACGACATGGATGCGCCGATGAGCGACGGCCGCCGCAGCGCCGCCCGCACGATTCCGACCTTCAGCCTCGACAGCGGCTGGACGATGGACCGGCCGCTGACGCTGTTCGGTCGCGCCCTCACCCAGACGCTCGAGCCGCGGCTGCTGTTCGTGCACACGCCCTGGCGCGACCAGAGCACGCTGCCGAACTTCGATTCGGCGGCGCTGGACTTCAACGCCACCACGGTGTTCAACGAGTCGTCCTTCTCCGGCATCGACCGCGTGGCCGACTCCCAGGCGGTTACCGCGGGCGTAACGACGCGCTTCATCGACGCCGCATCGGGCGTCGAACTTGCTCGGCTGGGCGCAGCGCAGCGCTACCTGATGCGCGACCAGCACGTCACCGCCGACGGTTCGACGCTGACGCAGCGGCGCTCCGACATGCTGCTGCTGGGCTCGACCAACGCCATTCCGCGCTGGAACCTGGGCACGACGCTGCAGTACAGCCCCGATGCCCGGCAGGTCACACGCTCCACCGCGGCGGTGACCTACTCGCCCGGCCCTTTCCGAACCGTGCACACCAGCTACTCCTTCCAGCGCGGCTCGAGCGAGCAGTACGCGGTGGGTTGGCAGTGGCCGCTGTCGGGCCCCGGTGGGCCGAACACCACGCCGGACGCCACCCCGGCCCACCAGGCGGTGCAGGCCGGCGAGGCGCTGCGCAGCAGCAGCAGCGGCGGTGCCGGCAGCTGCGAGGGCACCCTCTACACCGTCGGGCGCATCGACTACAGCCAGCTCGAGCGGCGCATCAGCGCTGCGCTCGTCGGGCTGGAATACGACGCCGGCTGCTGGGTCGGCCGCGCGGTGCTGGAGCGGCGCTCCACCGGCACCTCCTCGGCCACCACCCGCCTGATGCTGCAGCTCGAACTGGTCGGCCTGTCCCGCCTGGCCCTGGGCAGCAACCCGCTGACGGCATTGAGGGACAATATTCCCGGTTACAGACTGCTGCGCGAGCGGGGTTCGTCCCCCTCGGGCAGCAACGACGCCGCCTATGGCGGCGCCGCGGGCAGCCTGCCGTGACCCTTCTTCGTGCCAGACCCTTCATGACCGACCTGCTGCCCCCTGCACCGATGCGCCGTGACCCCGCCGCCACCTCGGGCACCAAGGCCCGGGCCCTCGCCGGCGCGTTGACGCTGTTCTCGGCCCTGCTGCCGCTCGCCCCCGCCGCGCTCGAGGTCGAGGAATTC
>DAOLLE010000189.1:0-6596 GCA_035331205.1 Burkholderiaceae bacterium | reverse complement strand
GACTTCTTCTTCCTGAAGATCCGAGCGGCCTTCCCCGGTAATCCGTGAAGAGCCAGAAAAAAGGCCGCCAGACGGCGGCCGAGGTTCGCCAGGACGGCGCGCCGCTGGGCGCCCCGCTGCTGGAAGGGTCACTGCGACAGGCTGAGCGTGTACTTGCCCGAGGTGCTGCCCGTGGTGCCGGAGTAGTACACGATGCGCAGGTAGATGGTGGCGGCGGTGGCCGCGGTGTTGGACAGGTTCAGCGCGTCGGTCACCCCGGTCGAGTTGCCGCTCCAGGCCATCAGGCTGCCGTTGCTGTTGTAGGCGTACAGGTCATAGTCGGCGGTGGCCGGCGGCGTCAGCACCGCCTTGAGCGTCTTGCCCGCAGCGACGCTGAGCTTGTAGTAGTCGGTGTCGGAAGCCGACGCGATCGACCCGTTGACCTTCGCAGGGTTGGCGGTCACGCTCTGGGCCTTCGCCAGGGTGTTGTTGGTTTCGACCTCGTTGACCGTCACCACCGTGGGGTTGGGCGTCGGGGTGACGGGCGTCGTGCCCATCGCGGCCGTCACGGCAGCGCTCGCGTCGATGATGCCGGCGCCACATTGCGAGCAGGTCGCCGGGAAGGCGCGTGCGGTGGACTTCAGCAGCGACTCGACCTGATCGGGCGTCAACGACGGGTTCTTCGCCAGCATCAGGGCAGCCACCGCCGCGACGTGAGGCGTGGCCATCGACGTCCCCTGGTAGTACGCGTAGCTGTCGGCCCCCGGCGAGGTGCTGCCACCGTTGAGCGTCGACAGGATGCCATCGGCGCTGTTGACACTCATGTCGCCACCGGGCGCGGCCACATCGACCGCGCCGCCGAAGTTCGAGTAATAAGCCTTGCCACCGCTGCGACCCACGGCAGCGACCGTCACGACGCCGGCGCAACTGGCCGGGAAGAAATTGGCCGCATCCCCGTTCGAGTTGCCGGCCGCCACCACCACCACCGTGCCGCGGCTGCGTGCGGAGGTGACCGCGTTCTGCATCGTGGTGTCGCAGGCGCCTGCCCCGCCCAGCGACATGTTGATCACCCGCGCCGGCGTGGCGGTGTTCGCAACGCCGGCCACCGATCCCCCCGAGGCCCAGATCACGCCGTCGGCGATGTCCGAGGTATAGCCGCCGCACTTGCCGAGCACGCGCACCGGCATCACCTTGGCGCCGTAGGCGATGCCGGCCACGCCGGTGGCGTTGTTCGTGACGGCCGCGATCGTGCCGGCCACGTGGGTGCCGTGCCAGCTGGAGTTGGAAGCCGGCGAGCCGCTGTAGCACTCGCCGGCGGCGGTCCAGTCGCCCGGGTCGGAGGCGTCGGCGTCACGGCCGTTGCCGTCGTTGGACACCGCGGTGTTGGCGATGAAGTCGTAACCCGCCACGACGTTGGCCGCCAGGTCGGCGTGGGGCCGGTAGCCGGTGTCGACGACAGCGACCGTCACGCCGGCGCCGGTGGACTTGTCCCAGGCGCTGGGCGCGTTGATGCCGGCGGTGGCCTCGTACAGGTCCCACTGTGACTTGTAGCTGGTGTCGTTGGGTACCAGTTGGGCCCGCAGGATGCGGTCCGGCTCGGCGTACTCGACGTTGGCGTCACCGATGCGCAGGTTGTCGGCCAGCGAACGGGCCTGGGACAGGCTCAGGCGCTTGTTGAGCTTCAGCACGTGATTGCCATTGCCGCGGGCGCGGTGGTGCGACAGCGTCACGCCAGCCCGATTGCCGGCGATCTGCGCCCTGCCCAGGGTGGCAGCGTCCAGCGCGTGCAGGTTGTCGGCGTTGCGGTACTTGACGATCAGGCGGTCGGTGCTGTCTTCCTGCGCCGCGGCCGCCCCCGTCTGCCGCGCGCCGACGCCGGGCTGCATCGACCAGGCCGCGCCGATCAGGCCGACGCCCAGCAGGACGGACAGCAGCCGGGGCAGCGGCGAACGGACGGGGCGATGGATCGGGCGATCGAACAACGACATGAGACACCTGGGGTTGGTTGAGGCTGCGGGCGACTTGCTCTGACATCCGGGTCCCGCAGCCCAGGGCCCCATTCTTGGGGAGGTTGATGCGACTCGAAACGCCTGGACACCTCCTGCCCCCCAGATTTGCAACGCAGTGCGTCAATAGCGCACGGCGGTTACGTCCGAAACCCGAAAAACAGCCCGTGCAGTGGCGCTTTTTCTACATTTACCTGGCTCATCTTGTGAGCCAGGTTTGCGCGTTTTGCACGGTTTCCCGTTGCTGGCATTGAACCTCAGGACGCCGGTGCGATCTCCGGCGCAGCCAGCCAGTGCGCCAGCGCCTCGGGCGTCAGCGACGGCGCGACCAGCCAGCCCTGGATCTGGTCACAGCCGAGTTGTGTCAGAAAGTCGCGCTGCGCCGCGGTCTCGACCCCCTCGGCCAGGACCTGCAGACCGAGGTCGTGCGCCATCGAGACGATCGCGCGCACCAGCGCCTCGTCCTCGCTGCGCCCGGGCAGATCGACCACGAAGCTGCGATCGATCTTCAGCTTGGCCAGCGGCAGGCGCTTGAGGTAACCGAGGTTGGAGTAGCCGGTACCGAAGTCGTCCAGCGCCAGCGTCGGCCCCAGCCGCGTGAGCGCCTCCAGGCGCTGCTGCACCTGCGCCTGACCCTGCATCAGCAGGGATTCGGTGATCTCCAGTTCCAGTTGTCGGGCCAGATCGCCGCAATCCTGCAGCATGGCGTGCACCTGGGGCAGGAAGTCAGGCCGGGCGAAGTCCTGGGCAGAGATGTTCACCGCCACGCGCAGCCGCGGCAGCCCCTGCATCTGCCAGACGCGCAGCTGCTCGCAGGCCTGCGCGAGCACCCAGCGGTCCACCACGTCGATCAGGCCGCTCTGCTCGGCCACCGGGATGAAGCGGTCCGGCCGGATCGCCCCCAGCGTCGGGTGCTGCCAGCGCAGCAGGGCCTCCACGCCCACGACCCGGCCGTTGGCCAGATCGATCTGCGGCTGGTATTCGAGGTACAGCTCGCCGGCACCCTCGGTCAGCGCGCGGCGCAGTTCGCGCTCGAGCAGCAGGTGGGCCGACAGCCGCTCGTGCAGGTCGCTCGTATAGAAGTGCAGCCGGTTGCGGCCATCGTCCTTGGCCGCGTACATCGCGATGTCGGCATGCTGCAGCAGCGTCTCGACGCTGTCGCCGTCGGCCGGGAAACAGGCCACCCCCAGGCTGGCCGTGACCGTCACATCGTGGCCCAGCAACCGCACCGGCTGGGCGAGCGTCTGCATCAGCTTGTCGCCGGCGTGGCGCGCACCATCTCGGTCGTGCAGCCGCGGCAGCAACAGCACGAACTCGTCGCCCCCCAGCCGCGCCAGCACGTCACAGCTGCGCAGGCAGGCCTTCAGGCGTGTCGCCAGGGTGCTCAGCAGTCGGTCGCCCTGGCTGTGGCCGAGGCTGTCGTTGATGTGCTTGAAGCGGTCGATGTCGATGAACACCACCGCCAGCGTGTCCCCATGGCGTCGCGCGTCGTCGATGGCGCGCTGCGCCAGCTCGTTCCACTGCGCGCGGTTGTACAGCCCGGTGAGCGGGTCGAAATGCGCCAGCTGCGTCAGGTTGGCGTTGCTCTGCGCCAGCTCGAAGGTGCGCTGGTCGACCAGCCGCTGCGTGCGCCGTGCCTGCCCGGTGATCACCATCAGGAAAGCCCCCAGCAGCCCCACGGCGGTGAAGCCGGTGGCGGTAACGGCCCAGGCCGTCCAGTCGCGCGCACCGGTCGAGAACCCCACCCCGGCCCGAGCGCTCAGCACCCAGGCCTGTTGGCCGAAGCGGATCACCGCGCTGCGCGTCAGGCTGCGCCCATCCCCGGCGGGGAAGGCACCGGCGGCATCGCGGCGGTCACAGCCATTGGCCCCGACCAGCACCCGTCGGTCGGCCAGGCCGTCGAGGTCGACCAAGCAGTACCGCAGGCTGTCGGCCAGCTCCCCCTTCAGCCCCAGGGTGGCGTCGGTCAGCTCGTCCATGCGCAACGCCAGGGAGACCACGCCCAGCGGGCGGCGCACCCCGCCGCTGCGGTCGAAAACCCCGTGGTAAAGCACCACCCCCTGCTGCAGGGCGGTTTCCTGCACCAGCCGCAGCCCATCGGACACACAGGGTCGGCCGCCGGACAGCGCGCAGGTCGCCGCCGCGGCGCTGGCCGGCAGCACCAGCACATCCAGGCCGATCACCTGGAGATTGCGCTCCAGCGGCTCGACCCGCGTGATCGGCAGGTACTCGGGTGCCGGCAGCACCGGCTGCAGGCGCCCCTGGGCATCGCGCCCGGTGATGCGAAAGCCCCCCTCGCCGGGCAGACCACTGCGCTGGGTCTGCCACCGCTCGAACTCGCGGCGCCCCTCGTGCGTGACCAGCGGGCTCCAGCCGAAGTTCAGGATGCCCGGGTAACGCGTCAGCCAACCCGACGTGGCGGCCCGGAATCCGGCCACGTCGATGTCGGGCCGCTGCTCCATCAAAGTCGCCACCGCGTGGGCCGCGTCGGTCAGCGCATCGAAGCGCCGCTGCAGGCGCTGCCGCGCGTCGTCGAATTCGCGCTGGAAGCGCGCCTGCAGGGCCCGCTCCTGTGCCGAGCGCACCATCGCGACCGCCCCGACCACCAGGCCCAGGGCCACCCCCATCGGCAATGCCACCGTGCGCACACGCGGACGCCACAGCGGTGCGGGCGAGCCGAACAGCGCCAGCACCACCGGCAGCAGCAGCACGACACCCAGAGCGTCGCCGACCCACCAGGTCCAGGCACTGAACAGGGCCTCCGGCCAGGGGATCACGCCGGCCGCAGCCAGCGTCGGCACCGACAGGCAGGCATTGATCATCGAGCCCACCGGCACCACCACCAGCATGCAACTCAGCAGCGCAGTGGGCGTGTCGAAGCCCTCCGGAAAATCCAGCCAGCGCCGGATCGCCCAGGCGGTGACCGCCGCCTGCAGCACGGCACCGACGGCCGGCACGCCCATCGTCCAGGTCAGGCCGGCCACACCGGCCTGCTCATGCGCGATCGCCTGCACCAGCAACGAGCCCAGCAGGACGCCCCACAGCGCCCGCCGCCCGCGCAGCAGCACGGCCGCAACCGCCAGCCCCGCGGGCAGGAAGACCAGCGCCACGTAATCCGGCGGGATGGCGATCCGCAACGACCCCCAGCCGAGCAGGGCATAGGCCGCCGCCATCAGCACATCGGGCCAGGCGGGCAGCCAGCGAACCAGAGAGTCGGAGGTCATGTCGGTCGAAGCGGAACCGGTACCGCGGGAAGGTCAGCGCCGCCCGCACCTTCCGCCCCACCACCTCGCGGAATCCAGACGCAGCTTAACGAGAATGTGACGATTTTTTCATTTGAGGGCTTCGGTGTGGCTCCCGCAGCCGCCCGCGCTGTGGTGCAGGCGCTTCAGCATCCGCATCCCGTCACCCGGCACCCAAGGGAAAACGCTTATTTTTTGGGCGGCACCGACTTGGCCGCCCGCGCCGCAAACTCGGCGCGCAGCGCCTTGAGCCGCTCGCGCGGGTCTTCCTTGGCGGTGCGCTCGTCGAGCTTCATCTCGGCGATGAAGCGGCTGGGAATGGCCTTGCGCACCTCGCGCCCGCGCTTCTGGCGCAGCAGCGTGCTCACCAGCAGGGTGCGCCGGGCGCGGGTGATGCCCACGTACATCAGCCGGCGCTCCTCCTCCAGCCGGTCGGCGGTCATTTCTTCTTCGTCGCGCTTGAAGGGCAGCGTGCCCTCGTTGACGCCGGCCAGCACCACGTGCGGCCACTCCAGACCCTTGCTGGCGTGCAGGGTGGACAGGGTCACCATGTCCTGGTCCTCGCTGCGCTCGGCCAGGCTCAGGATCACGCTGATGGTCTGGGCCACGTCGAGCACGCTCTTCTTCTCGGTCTCGACCTGCACGCCGCCGTCGTTCTCGATCTCGCCGCCGCAGCGCCGCGCGATCCAGTCGATGAAGTCGATCACGTTGCCCCAGCGCGCGGTGGCCAGCTTCTCGCTGTCCTCGCCCTCGTGCAGGTGCCGCTCGTAGCCGATGTCGGTCAGCCACTCCAGCAGCATCGGGCGCGCCGCCTCCGCGCCCACGGTGTGGCGGGCGCGGTACTCCAGGTCGTTCACGTAGCGGCCGAACTCGTGCAGCGAGCCGATCGCCTTCTTGCTCAATGCGGTGCCCAGCGACTCCTGGAACAGCGCCTCGAAGAGGCTGACCTTCCACTTGCCGGCGAACTCGCCCAGTGCGCCCAGCGTCTGGTGGCCGATGCCGCGCTTGGGCGTGGTGATCGCGCGCAGGAAGGCCGGGTCGTCGTCGGGGTTGACCAGCAGGCGCAGCCAGGCGCAGAGGTCCTTGATCTCCGCGCGGTCGAAGAAGCTCTGCCCGCCCGACACCTTGTACGGAATCTGCGCCTTGCGCAGCGCCTGCTCCATCACCCGGCTCTGGTGGTTGGCGCGGTAGAGGATGGCGAAATCCTTCCAGTCCGTCGAGCCGGTGTAGGCCCCGCTGGCGTTGGCGCGGATGCCCTGGATGCGCGCCACCGCCCGCTCGGCCTCGTGCTCCTCGTTGTCGCACTCGGCCACGCGCACCGGCTCGCCCTCGCCGAACTCGCTCCACAGCTTCTTCTGGAAGATCTTCG
>DAOLLE010000188.1:0-6652 GCA_035331205.1 Burkholderiaceae bacterium | reverse complement strand
CCATCGGCTCGCCCAGGTTGGAGGTCCAGAACTGGTTGGACAGCGCGGTGAACAGCAGCGGCGCGGTCTCCCCGGAGATGCGCGCGATCGCCAGCAGCACGCCGGTGACCACGCCCGAGCGCGCCGCCTTGAGCGTGATCGACAGGATCACCTTCCACTTCGGCGTGCCCAGCGCATACGCCGCCTCGCGCATGGCATTGGGCACCAGCGCCAGCATGTTCTCGGTGGTGCGGATGACCACCGGAATCACGATCAGCGACAGCGCCATCACCCCGGCCCAGCCGGAAAAGGCCTTGAACCGGGCCACCACGACCGAGTAGATGAACAGGCCGATCACGATGGACGGCGCCGACAGCAGGATGTCGTTGATGAACTGGGTGATGCGCCCCAGCCAGGTGTTGCGGCCGTACTCGGCCAGGTAGACGCCGGCCATCACGCCGATCGGCGTGGCGATCAGCGTGGCCAGGCCAACCATCAGCATCGAGCCGTAGATCGCGTTGGCCAGGCCGCCCACCTCGGCCTGCGGCGCCGGGGTCATCTCGGTGAGGACCTGCCAGCTCAGGCCGCCCGCGCCCAGGCGCACCGTCTCGAACAGGATCCACAGCAGCCAGAACACGCCGAAGGCCATCGCCGCCAGCGACAGCGCCAGGGCCAGCGCGTTGATGCGCTTGCGCCGCTGATGGGCCGCCAGACGGCCCGGATCGATCGAAAAACCGCTCACGAACGACTCCCCTCGCCCTTGCGCATCTGCGCCAGCAACAGCTTCGAGCAGGCCAGCACCACGAAGGTGATGAAGAACAGGATCAGGCCGAGGTAGATCAGCGAGGCCTGGTGCAGGCCCTCGCCGGCCTCGGCGAACTCGTTGGCCAGCGCCGAGGTGATGCTGTTGGCCGCCTCGAACAGCGACACCGAGTTCAGCTGGTTCATGTTGCCGATCACGAAGGTGACCGCCATCGTCTCACCGAGCGCACGACCCAGGCCGAGCATCACGCCGCCGACCACGCCCGCCTTGGTGTAGGGCAGCACCACATTCCAGACCACCTCCCAGGTGGTCGAGCCCAGCCCGTAGGCCGACTCCTTGAGCATCGGCGGCGTCACCTCGAACACGTCGCGCATCACCGAGGCGATGTACGGAATGATCATGATCGCCAGGATGATGCCCGCCGAGAGCAGGCCAATGCCCACCGGCGGACCGGCGAAGAGACCGCCGAGCACCGGCACGCCCTTGAACGCCGCCTGCAGCGGCTGCTGCACCCAGGTCGACAGGATCGGCCCGAACACCAGCAGGCCCCACATGCCATAGACGATCGAGGGCACCGCGGCCAGCAACTCCACCGCCATGCCCAGCGGGCGCTTGAGCCACTGGGGCGACAGTTCGGTCAGGAACAGCGCGATGCCGAAGCTCACCGGCACCGCGATGATCAAGGCGATCGCCGAGGTGACCAGCGTGCCGTAGATCATCACCAGGCCGCCGAACTTCTCGCCCACCGGATCCCACTCGCTGCGCCAGACGAAGCTCAGGCCGTACTCGCGTATCGCTGGCAGCGCCCCGATGAACAGCGAGAGCAGGATGCCCGCCAGCAGCGCGAGCGTCAGCCACGCGGCCGCGTGCGCGGCGAAGGCGAAGGCACGGTCGGCCCAGGGCGCACGCACGCGCCGCGGGGCCGGATCACCGGCAGGCAGGGATCGATCCATGGCAAGGGCGGGGGGCAGTCCGGGCGCTGGCAATGTAGCAGTCACGCACTTCTCCTGGGAACGGGCTCGGTAGGGCGCCACCGCCTGGGCGGCGCTTCAACCAGCGCGATCGCGCGGTCAGTGGCGCACCGGCTTGCCGGCGGCGTCCTTGATCTCGGCGAACTGCTTGCGCACCAGCGCCTTCACCGCGTCGGGCATCGGCACGTAGTCCAGATCCAGCGCCAGCTTGTCGCCGTTGGCGTAGGCCCAGTCGAAGAACTTCAGCGCCGCGGCGCCCTGCTCCGGCTTGGCCTGCGAGCGGTGCATCAGGATGAAGGTCGCGCCCGTCAGCGGCCAGGCTTCCTTGCCCGGCTGCTCGGTCAGGATCTGGTAGAACGACTTGGCCCAGTCGGCCCCGGCGGCGGCGGCCTTGAAGTTGGGATCGTCCGGTGACACGAACTGGCCGTCCTTGTTCTTCATCTGGACGAAGGCCATCTTGTTCTGCTTGGCGTAGGCGTATTCGACGTAGCCGATCGCGTTCGGCAGGCGCTGCACGTAGGACGACACCCCCTCGTTGCCCTTGCCGCCAGCACCCGCCGGCCAGTTCACCGCGGTGCCCTCACCGACCTTGTCCTTCCATTCGGCGTTCACCTTGGACAGGTAGTTGGTGAAGATGAAGCTGGTGCCCGAGCCGTCGGCGCGACGCACCACGGCGATCTCGGCATCCGGCAGGGCCAGGCCGGCGTTCAGCGCCGCGATCGCCGGATCGTTCCACTTCTTGATCTTGCCGAGGTAGATGTCGCCCAGCACTGGACCCGTCAGCTTGAGCTGGCCCGCCGCCACGCCCTTGATGTTCACCACCGGCACGACGCCGCCGATGACGGTCGGGAACTGCAGCAGGCCATCGGCCTTGAGCTCCTCGTCCTTCAGCGGCATGTCGGAAGCCCCGAAGTCGACCGTCTTGGCCTTGATCTGCTTGATGCCGGCGCCCGAGCCCACCGACTGGTAGTTCACGCGCACGCCGGTGGCCTTGTTGTAGGCATCGGCCCACTTGGCGTAGATCGGCGCCGGAAAGGACGCACCGGCACCGGTCACGTCTTCGGCCAGCACGGCAGCGGACGAGGCCAGCAGCGCGGCGGCCACCGTATAGCGAGCGAAGGAAATCGACATGAGGGACCTTTCTGGGTGACTGCGATCGGGGTTAACCCGTGACGTCAGCCACTTTAAGAAGGTCCTGTGACGGCTCTGTGACAGATGACGAGGCCCGTCGGCCCCGTCACATTCGAACCGCCCCACTCGCCGGCGCCGACCGAACGGCCCGCCCGGCGTTCCGGTGATCAGCCGCGCACGGCCGCCTCGGCCAAACGCTCGGCGCAGGCCTGCGCCACCGCCGCATCGCGGGCCTCGACCATCACGCGCAGCAGCGGCTCGGTGCCCGAGGCGCGAATCAGCACCCGGCCGCTCTGGCCCAGCTCGGCGCTCACGCGCTCCTGCTCGGCGGCCAGCAGGCCGTTGCGCTTCCAGTCCTGGTCGGCGCGCAGGCGCACATTGATCAGGGTCTGTGGGAAGAGCGTCACGCCCTCGAGCATCTCGGCCAGCGACTTGCCGTTGCGCTGCTGGGCCTGCAGCACCTGCAGTGCGCTGACGATGCCGTCGCCGGTGGTGTGGCGGTCCAGCGCCAGCAGGTGGCCCGAGCCCTCACCGCCCAGCTGCCAGCGCCGCTTGGCCAGCTCCTCGAGGACGTAGCGGTCGCCCACCTTGGCACGCACGAACTCGACGCCGCGCTGCTGCAGCGCCAGCTCGACCGCCATGTTGGTCATCAGCGTGCCCACCGCACCCGGCACCGCCTCGCCCTGCGCCAGGCGGTCGGCCACCATGACGTAGAGCAGCTCGTCGCCGTTGTAGAGGCGGCCGCAGCCGTCGACCACCTGCAGCCGGTCCGCATCGCCATCCAGCGCGATGCCGTAATCGGCCCGGTGCTCGCGCACCGCCGCCACCAGTGCCTCGGGGTGGGTGGCACCAAAGCCGTCGTTGATGTTGAAGCCATCCGGGTCGCAGCCGATGCGCACCACATCCGCACCCAGCTCGTGAAAGACGTCCGGCGCCACGTGATAGGCCGCGCCGTGCGCTGCGTCGATGACGATCTTCAGCCCCCGCAGCGACAGCTCGTTCGAGAAGGTCGACTTGCAGAACTCGGTGTAGCGACCCGCCGCGTCCTCCATGCGGCGGGCGCGGCCGAGCTGGTTCGACGAGGCCCACTGCGGCGGCGCATCGATCGCGGCTTCGACCTCCAGCTCCCAGGCATCGGGCAGCTTCTCGCCGCGGGCGGAGAAGAACTTGATGCCGTTGTCTTCGTACGGGTTGTGTGACGCGGAGATCACCACGCCCAGGCTCAGGCGCTGCGCGCGGGTCAGGTAGGCCACCGCCGGCGTCGGCACCGGACCCGTCAGCACCACATCGGCCCCCGCCGAATTCAGACCCGCCTCCAGCGCCGACTCCAGCATGTAGCCAGAAATGCGCGTGTCCTTGCCGATCAGCACCACGGGCCGCTCGTGGCTGCCCTTGAGCACGCGGCCTACCGCGTGCCCGAGGCGCATCACGAAATCCGCCGTGATCGGGGCATTGCCCACGGTGCCACGGATGCCATCGGTGCCGAAATACTTTCTGCTCATGGGTCAAAGACTCGTATGAAGCCGGCTGCGCGGCCCTGGTCGGGGCCACCGGCGGGGAACACACCGAGCGACGGCCCCCGCTGGCGGGATGACCTGGCGCATCGGCTGAAAGGGCGGGGATGCGAAATCCGCGAGGCTAGGTCAGGCCACTCCTTCGAACAAGCCGGCGGCCCGCCAGACGGCCAGCGCATCGGCAGTGGCTGCCACATCGTGCACACGAATGACCTGCGCGCCGTGTTGCACCGCCGCCAGCGCTGCCGCCACGCTGCCGACCAGACGCTCACCGACCGATCGGCCCGTCACCGCGCCGATGGCCGACTTGCGCGACCAGCCCGCCAACACCGGGTAACCCAGCGACCGCAGCGCACGCTGCCCTGGCAGCAGCGCGAAGTTGTCGGCCACGCTCTTGCCGAAGCCGATGCCCGGGTCCAGCACGATGCGCTCGGCGGCCACGCCCGCTTGGCGCAGCACCTCGGCTCGGTCGGCCAGGAAGTCGCGCACCTCGGCGACGACGTCGCCGTAGTGGGTGTCGCGCTGCATCGAGCGCGGCTCGCCGCGCATGTGCATCAGGCAGACACCGCAGCTCGGATGAGCGGCCACCACGTCGAACGCGCCGGGCGAGCGCAGCGCCGCGATGTCGTTGACGATGTCCACCCCCAGGTCCAGCGCCGCACGCATCACCTCGGTCTTGTAGGTGTCGACCGAAACCGGCACGCCCAGGGTCAAGGCCGCCTTCAACACTGGGATCACCCGCGCCAGCTCCAACTCCAGCGGCACCGGATCGGCACCCGGGCGGCTGGATTCGCCACCGATGTCGAGGATCTCCGCGCCATCCTTCAGCAGCTGCTCGGCATGGGCGATGGCCTCATGGCTGCCGCGACCGCCATCGGAAAACGAGTCCGGCGTCACATTGACGATGCCCATCAACCGCGGGCGGTCAAGAGGGACTTGGAATCGGGTGGTCTGCCAATGCATCACGGCGAGTCAAAACACAGCCGCCGGCCGGGTCGGGCTGCATTGCACCGCGGGCCGGCCGATGGATCTGCGACATTTTGTGTGAAAAAGTAACGGGGCCCCAAGGGCCCCGTCAAGGAATCGCGACTGTCGCGCGAACTGTGGCCTGCAGCCGACTCAGGCAGTGGCCGCGGCGTTGCCGGAACTGACCGACGGCGTGGAACCGCCACCCGGTGGCTTGGTGGCCGAAGGCGACCAATCCTTCGGCGGGCGCGGCGGCCGGCCGTTCATGATGTCCTCGATCTGGTCGGCATCGATGGTTTCCCACTCGAGCAGCGCACCCGCCATCGCGTGCATCTTGTCCTGGTTCTCTTCGATCAGGTGACGCGCCTGGGCGTACTGCGTGTCGATGATCTTGCGGATCTCCTTGTCGACCCGCTTCATCGTCTCTTCCGACACGCTGACCTGCTTGGTGACCGAACGACCCAGGAACACTTCGCCCTCGTTCTCGGCGTAGACCATCGGTCCCAGCTCTTCGGTCATGCCGTAGCGGGTCACCATGTCGCGGGCAATCGCGGTAGCGCGCTCGAAGTCGTTGCTGGCGCCGGTGGTCATCTGATTCATGAACACCTCTTCGGCGATGCGCCCGCCGAAGAGCACGCTGATGGTAGAGAGCATGCGCTCCTTGTCCATGCTGTAGCGGTCGCCCTCGGGCAGCTGCATCGTCACGCCCAGCGCACGGCCGCGCGGGATGACGGTGACCTTGTGCACCGGGTCGGTCTTGGGCAGCAGGCGCGCCACCAGCGCGTGGCCGGCCTCGTGGTAGGCGGTGTTGCGGCGCTCCTCCTCGGGCATGACCATGGACTTGCGCTCGGGGCCCATCATGATCTTGTCCTTGGCCTTCTCGAAGTCCTGCATCTCCACCACGCGCCCGTTGCGGCGGGCGGCGAAGAGCGCGGCCTCGTTGACCAGGTTCGCCAGATCAGCGCCTGAGAAGCCCGGCGTGCCCCGCGCCAGGATGTCGGCACGGATGTCCTGGCCGATGGGCACCTTGCGCATGTGCACATTCAGGATCTGCTCGCGGCCGCGCACGTCCGGCAGCGTCACGTAGACCTGACGGTCGAAGCGGCCCGGGCGCAGCAGCGCCGGATCGAGGATGTCCGGGCGGTTGGTCGCGGCGATCACGATCACGCCCAAGTTGGTCTCGAAACCGTCCATCTCCACCAGCATCTGGTTGAGCGTCTGCTCACGCTCGTCGTTGCCGCCGCCCAGGCCGGCCCCGCGGTGACGGCCCACCGCGTCGATTTCATCGACGAAGATGATGCACGGCGAATTCTTCTTGGCCTGCTCGA
>DAOLLE010000187.1:0-6653 GCA_035331205.1 Burkholderiaceae bacterium | reverse complement strand
GCCACCTTCGACGACATCTGGCTGGTCGACGGCGTTCGCACCCCCTTCGTGGACTACTGCGGCGCCTTCGGCGGCATTTCCGCCACCGACCTGGGCATCAAGGTCGCTCGCGAGGCCATCGCCCGCAGCGGCCTGAGCGCCGCGGACATCGGCTCGGTCGTCACCGGCTCGATGGCGCCCTCCGACTTCGACGTCTTCTGCCTGCCCCGCCACGTCGGCCTCTACGCCGGCGTGCCCGTCGAGGTGCCGGCCATCATGGCGCAGCGCATCTGCGGCACCGGCTTCGAGCTCTTCCGCCAGGCCGCCGACCAGATCAGCCTGGGCTACGCCGACAGCGCGCTGGTCGTCGGCGCCGAGTCGATGACGCGCAACCCGATCGCCGCCTTCACCCACCGCACCGGCTTCAAGCTCGGCGCCGAAGTGGGCTTCAAGGACTTCATGTGGGAGGCGCTGATCGACCCGGCCCCGGGCATCGACATGATCGCCACCGCCGAGAACCTGGCCAAGAAGTACGGCATCACCCGCGAGGAGGTGGACGCCTTCGCCGCCCAGTCCTTCGAGCGCGCCCTGGCCGCCCAGGCCGAAGGCCGCCTCGCCGCCGAAATCTGCCCGGTGGCCAGCGAGCGCTTCGAGCTGCCCGGCTACGCCACCCGCGGCATCCAGATCCCGTCCAAGCTCGGCACGGTCAGCGCCGACACCCACCCGCGCCCCTCGCCCGTCGAGGCCCTGGCCAAGCTGCGCGTGGTGCACGCCGGCGGCGTGCAGACCGCCGGCAACAGCGCCGCGCTGGTGGACGGCGCCGCGGCCGCCGTGGTCGCCCGCGGCAAGCTGCTGCGCGAGCGCAGCCTGCAGCCCCTAGCCCGCATCGCCGCCGCCGCCGCGGTGGGCGTGCCGCCACAAATCATGGGCATCGGCCCCGCCCCCGCCATCCGCGCCCTGCTCGCCAAGACGGGCCTGACGCTGGCCGACATCGACCTCATCGAAATCAACGAAGCCCAGGGCGCCCAGCTCCTGGCCTGCGAACGCGAACTCGGCCTGGACCGCGCCAAGCTCAACGTCAACGGCGGCGCCATCGCCCTCGGCCACCCGCTCGCCGCCACCGGCGTGCGCCTGACGATCACGGTGGCCAAGGAACTCCAACGCCGCGGCGCGCGCTGGGGGATTGCCTCCGCCTGCGTGGGCGGGGGGCAGGGGATGGCGCTGTTGGTGGAGAACGTGGGGGGGTGATCACTTGTGTCAAGCAAACGACATGATCCTTGCCCTCGGACTGATTGTGGTCGACCAGTATTCAAGCAGACGGTGTTGCGGTTCTGCAACTCTTAGAGTGCTTTGATTGTGGTTTCGCTATCACGTGGACAACCTGCTTCCAATGGCGTGCGCGGAAGAATAATCTATGGCCATGGAGGAAGTCTTCGTCTCGTATTCACATCAGGACGCGACGCCTGTGGCCACAATTGTCGAGAGGCTCAAAGGCCACGGGCACAGTGTCTGGTGGGACCGGCGCCTTTTGGGCGGGGCTGATTTCGGACCAGAGATACAACAAGCGCTCTCAACTTCCAAGTGTGCCGTCGTTGCTTGGTCGAAAGCTGCGCAACATTCTCTTTGGGTTCGGGCTGAGGCGAATGATGCGAGGGAAGCGCATAAGCTTGTCCAGCTAACTCTTGACGGAACGAAGCCACCTCTCCCGTTCTCGATGCTGCATACGCTAGATTTCAGAAGCGATGATGGATCGCCAAACGCGCAACCGATGCATGAATTGCTGATTTCTGTCGAAGGAGTCAAATCTGGCACAGATTCGGATCCTATTGTTAGGAAGGCAACTATGGCCCCTGACTTGGCGGGATTTGGGTCCACGGTAATTGTTGGCGGAGCCTCATTGGGACTTGTACTTCTGGCGTCGGCTCTCGCTGGTGCCGCATCTCACCTTCAATCCACAAATCTGTTTGGCTTCGCCAGTACAGCGTTGTTCTTGTTTGCTCTCCTGAGCTTTGGTCACATGCTTTCTCGTGTGGTCATTACATTCTTGGCATCGAGGCGGCAATGAGTTCTGATGGGAATAAGAGGTTTGTTCGGAGTGCATGGATTCTCCTCTTGTTTCAGTTGGGTGCCGCGGCAATTGCAGTTGGTGTGACCGCCTGGGCTGCATTTCAAGTGCGGCCTCTCTTGGTAGAGAAGGAACGCCTTGAAAAAGAGGTCAATAAACGGCATGCCGAGTTGATTTCATTGAAGGAAGAACAAGAGACGGTTCGAACCGAATCGGCCAGGATGAGGAGGGAATTGGATGGCTTGCGTGCTGAGCTAAGAGGAGCTCGAGAGGCAACGCCGGCACTGATTGAAGGGATTAACGCGTTTCATCGTAAGGATTATCGCTTGGCGGTAGCTCGGTACAACGAAGCCCTTCGCCTGAATCCAGGTGATGTTTATATTTATAATCTAAAGAGTTATAGCGAATATAAGATGGGCGACCTGACTGGGGCTGTTGTTTCAATGAAAAGTTCGCTTGAAATGGTCCCGAGCTATGACTGGGGTTACTTCGATCTCGCACGCTACCAGTGTGCAGCGGGCAAAGTTACAGACGCCGTTAACACGATTCGTGCTGCGGTCGAGAAGCGTGGCGAGCCAGTCAAAGCGCTAGCACCAGTCTTTCTGGATGGAGATGGAGAATTTCGTCGGCTGTGTGCGCATGGACTGTCTCAAATGCGCGTATTTGTGGGCATGTAAGGCTGGGGATTGCCTCACATCCTGAGCACCCGAACCACCCGTTCCGGGATGAACACTTCGTAGACGAGCCGATGCTGGATGTTGATGCGCCGGGAGTACGCCCCGTCCAGGTCGCCGACGAGCTTCTCGGCGGGCGGGGGTTCTGACGGGGGCGTTCGCGACTACCGCCAGCAATTCTTGGGCTTTCGGCTTCAGCCCGGCGGTGGCCAACTTCTCCGTGTTCTTCTCCGCGTGCTTGGCGAAGACGATCTGCCAGCTCACCAGCCCAGCTCCCCGGTCCTGTCTTCGAGCCGCTCTGCCATGCCCTCCTTGATCGACTCGCCGGACCTGCGACCGCAAATGCCGGTGCACCGGATCTTGACGGCCCGGAATCGTCATATGCAATGCACTTGCATTGTCTTGGCAAGGCGATTGCATTACCATGCGGCATTCCCTGTGACCGGAGCGCAGCATGGCCGCCACCCTTGAAGCCGAATCCACACTGACCGACCGGTACCAGACCACGGTGCCGGAGACCGTGCGTCGCGCCTTGGGGCTCGGCAAGCGCGACAAGATCCGCTACAGCATCCGCCCCGGTGGCGATGTGGTGCTGACCCGCATCGAAGCCTCCGAGGGCGACGACCCGGTGCTCGGACAGTTCCTGGGCTTTCTGGCGCGCGACATCGCCAGCCATCCTGAGCGCCTGCAGGCGGTGGACGCAGGCTTTGTGGCGCGTCTGCAGTCCCTGGTCGGTGACGTCGACGTGGACCTCGACGCGGCCTTGTCGGCCGACGATGAATGAGTGCGGGCGACCCGGTGCCGCTGGTCATCCACGGCTGGGCGGTTTTCGCCCACCCGTTGTTTCTGGCGCAGATCGAAACGCTGACCCAGCAGGTCGAAGCCCTGCAGCGGAAGGACCCCGTCGGGTACGTGAAGAAGAACACCACCCAGCGGCTGGCGGCCATCACGAAGCTGGCGTTCGATGTGATTGCGCAGGACCCGACTCGGCCCGACTACCGCCAGGGCAGCACCCTGGGCGACGACCACCGGCATTGGTTCCGGGCCCAGTTCTTTCAGCAGGTCCGGCTGTTCTTCCGCTACCACGCGCCCAGCCGGGTGATCGTGTTCGCGTGGGTGAATGACGAGGACAGCAAGCGCGCCTACGAGAGCAGCGTTGACGCGTACCGGGTGTCCCGCAAGATGCTGGAAAGCGGTCACCCGCCCGACGACTGGGACCAGTGGCTGGCCGAGGCCTGCGCCGAGGGGCGGCGCCTGGAGCAACTCGCCGCCGCCATCAAGCCGTAAAGCAGCGCGCCCATGGCGGGCGCCGACCTCATCGAAATCAACGAAGCCCATTGCGCCCAGCTCCTGGCCTGCGAACGTGAACTCGGCCTGGACCGCAACAAACTCAACGTCAACGACGATGCCGTCGCCCTGGACCACCCGCTGGCCGCCACTGGGGTGCGCCTGACGATCACGGTCGCCAAGGAACTGCAGCGGCGTGGGGGGCGCTGGGAGATTGCCTCGGCCTGCTTGGGTGGGGGGGCAGGGGATGGCGTTGCTGGTGAAGAACGTGGGCGGCCGAACCCTCCGGGACGTGGTGGACGCCTTCTGGATCTTCCTTCGCGGGCCGACCTCGAAGCTTCAGGCCGGCGTCTCGTGACGCTTCAGCCAGTCTTGCAGCGCCTCATCCACGCGCGCCTGCCAGCCGTCGCCGGTCGCGCGAAACCGCTCGACCACGTCCCGCGACAGACGGATCGTGATTCGCTCCTTCGTCGGTGCCTTCTGCGGACCGCGGACACCGAGCTTGCGTTGCAGGCTTTCCGGCAAGGCACTCGCGCCCTGAAACCGCTTCAGATCGGTGGCCTTCAGTTCACGGACCTCACCGTCGGTCTCAGTCAGCGGGGTGGATCTGGGCATATCTCTTCACCTCTCGGGCGTTGGCTTTGCGAAAGCTGATGACGCGGATGCCATCGGATGTCTCGGTGAAGCAGAGCACGTGGACCCGATCACCGAGCAGGCCGATGGCGACGATCCGCGTCTCGCCATAGTCGTTGCGCTCATCCACGGCGTACAGGGCCGAGTCGAAGGCGAAGTCCGCCGCGCGCTCGAAGGGGAGCCCGCGCAGGCGGAGGTTGCGCTCGCTTTTGGCTGGATCGAAGGTGATGCGCATGGGTCAGATTGTATGCACAAATTGACTATTCCGCGCAAGGTGACCTCTGCGAGGGGGCGCGCGACCGACGGTCACGGTAGCGCCATCCCAAAGGGTCGGGCCATGCCTTCCTCGATGGGTTCGCGCAGGACTGGAGCGGCCAGCAGGGGCGGGGTCACATCTGTTCAGGGTGGGCGGTGTCAACCCTGAAGTGCAACGGCCGCCTCGTGGTCGCCTACTCAATCACCAACTCCCGCAGCCAGCGCGCCTGCGCGGGCATGTCGTGGCGCAGGGCCTTCCTGAAGGGCGGGGTGGACGGATCGCGCGGAGGTGCGGAGATCTCGTTGAGGTCCACCGCCTTCGGGCGGCCGACCAGCGCCGCGCCCTGCTCCTGGAACTCGTAGTAGACGCCGTTCCAGAGCTTGGCGCCGAATTCGGCCGGGCGCTTGACCAGGAACAGCAGGCTGTGCTCCAGCCAGGCCAGCTGGCCCGGGCCCACCGTCGCGGGGTTCGGGTAGGGGTAGGGGACGTGGCAGCTGATTTCCTGGGCCGCGTTCAGGCACTTGAACTCGCGCATCGACAGGAAGTGATCGGTGAAGACCTCGGTCTTGAGCGCAAGCCGGAAGGTCGTCGGCGCGCCGGCCGCAGGGGTGAAGTCGATGTGGCCCAGCGGGGTGCGCGCGCCATCGGCGGTCACGGCGACGAGGGTCTTGCGGCCGTCGAAATCGAAGGCTGCGGTGACCGAGCCGGTCAGGGCGAGCGCTGCCAGCAGGCCGAGCGACGCGATCGGGCGGGCGCCGCGGTGCGGGCGGGGCTTGGGCAGCGGGGGCTTCGGCGGCTGGGGCATGGTGGACCTCGCGCAATGGGGCCGTGTCGGGCGGTGTCGAACGGGGACCGGGGCGGTCTTCGGCGTCGATTGTGGGCCTGGGCCGTGGGGTTGGCCCTGCGCGTTTTCTCGGTGCCAGCGCCGGGGGATCAGCGCAGCGGCAGTTCCACCCCCGCCTCCAGGCCGCCGCCGTCGCGGGGCCGCAGGCTGGCGCGCCAGCCGTGGATCTGGGCCAGCTGGCGCACCACCGCCAGACCGAGCCCCCAGCCGCCGGTGTCGGGGCTGCGGGAGACCTCCAGCCGGTGGAAGGGGCGCCAGACGGCGTCGCGCTCGGCCTCGGGAATGCCGGGGCCGCGGTCGGCGACGCTCAGGCGCAGGGCGCCCTGGGGCCAGGCGTCGGAGGGGGGGAGGCGCCGGGCGGCCAGGTCGATCGGGCCCGGCGCGTAGCGCAGCGCGTTGCCGAGCAGGTTGTCGAGGATGCGGCCCAGCGTGGCGGGCGGGGCGTCGAGCGTCAGGTCCGGGTCGCAGACCACAGTGAGGGTGGCGCCGGCCGCCCGTGCGGCGTCGGACTGGCGGGCCGCGAGCTCGTCCAGCCAGGGGCGCAGGGGCAGGCGGGTGCTGGGCTCGCGGTCCAGGCCGCGGGCGAGGTCCAGCATCTGGCCGATCAGGGCGTCCATCGCCGCCACGTCCGCATCGATGCGGTCGATCAGGCGGCCGGCGCCCGGCTTCAGGCGCAGCATCTCCAGCGCCAGGCGCATGCGCGCCAGCGGGGTGCGCAGGTCGTGGGAGGCCCCGGCCAGCAGCGTGGTGCGGGCCTGCAGCAGCTCCTGGACCTGCGCCGCCATGTGGTTGAAGTGCCGCGGGCCGGATTGGCGACGCTGGATGTCACGAACGCGGTTGACGTGAACGGCATGACGATCGATTGCGCCCAGGTCACCGGTCCGCTCTCGGCGTCCTTGCCGCACAATTCCGTGC
>DAOLLE010000186.1:0-6672 GCA_035331205.1 Burkholderiaceae bacterium | reverse complement strand
GCCTGCGCCGCCGAGGCGCAGGCCCCGGCCGACAGCGCGACCGCGCAGGCGTCCGCATCGGCGAACGCCGCGCTGACGTCGATCGCCCAGGCACTGGCATTGACACGCCAGAACGTGCAGGTTCCCGCCGGCGCGCGCGTCGAGGTATTGCCCGGCGAGCTGGATCCCCGTCTGAAGCTGGCGCCCTGCGCGCAGATCGAGCCACACCTGCCCGCAGGCAGCCGCCCGTGGGGCCGCACCCGCGTCGGGCTGCGTTGCGTCAGCGGACCGGTGCGCTGGAACGTCTACCTGCCGCTGACGGTGCGCGTCTGGGCACCGGCGGTGGTCGCCGCCAGCGATCTGGCCGCCGGCCATACCCTCGCCGCGAGCGACCTGAAGCTCGCCGAGGTGGATCTGGCGGCCTCGAACTCACCGATCCACACCGCAGTGGCCACGGTCGTCGGCCGCACCCTGGCCACCGCCCTGCCCGCCGGCAGCGCGCTGCGCGCCGACGCACTGCGCCAGCGCCAGTGGTTCCAGGCCGGTGACACCGTCACCGTGGTGGCCCAGGGGGCTGGCTACGCCGTCTCGGGCGAGGGCCAGGCACTGGGCCACGGTGTCGAAGGCCAGCCGGTGCGGGTGCGCACCGACAGCGGCCGCATCCTGACCGCCATGCCCGTGGGCACGCGCCGTGTGGAGGTCCCGCTGTGACATCGCGCCCTTGTCTGCAGCGCGTCGCACCGCACGCATCCCCGCTCGCTCGCCGGACCGAGGTCGTCGCCACGGCCGGTGGAGCAGCTTCCTTACCCCGCGAATGGACGTGGCGGCATGGAATTCGGCACACACCCCCTCAAGTCCTCCACCGCTCCTCCGAAAAGTTGGGGGACGGTGTTCTGGCAGCCAGCGGAGCACATCGGAACCGAAAGGGCCCCAGGGCAACACTTGCTGACGCGAGTGCATCCCCCGGGCGCACAATCGGCCCCATCGCACCTGGCTTGCAAGAACTCAGACGCGGGCCGACCTCGGCGCCAAGGAGTACGTGATGAAAATCGGCAACACGGCTGTTTCCCCCAACGTCGGCACGGTGGGTCAGACCAGCTCGCGCGGCGCAGCCGAAGGCGCGCGCACCCAGGACAGCGCGGCCACGGCTGGCAACGGCCAGGCCAGTGCCACGGTGAGCCTGTCGGGCGCAGCCCGAGCCCTGCTCGATGCCGGCGATGGCACCTTCGACGCCAACAAGGTCGAGCAGGTGCGCCAATCGATCGCCGACGGCACCTACAAGATCAACGCCGATGCGATCGCCGACAAGCTGATCGCCAACGCCCAGGAAGTCCTGGGCCGCTCGGGCAGCAGCCGCTGACCGCCGGGCGGCCTCAGGTTCCCAGCGGCCGCCTGTTTCGTCCCCACCCCCGCGTCGATGCGCATGGCGGCACAGCCGCCATGCCCGGGCAGCCTTTTGCCTTTCCATTCAGACACCGTCCAGCGCCATGAATCCCAAGCCGCCGAACACCGACCGGAGCGATGAAGCCTCGCCCAGTCTGGGCAGTGATCCCGCGCTCGAAATGCTGCTGACTGCCGTCGAGGTGGCCCTCGGCGAACTGGGCGAAGCGCTGCGTCGGCGCGATCTGGCTGCCATCGAAGCCCAGTCCCAGGCCCTTCACCGGGCGCTGGAGCGCGCCGTCGACGGCTTCACCCGCGTTGCCCGTGCCGGCGGCGGCGTGCCGCCCGCGCTGCGAAGCCGCCTGATGAAGGCGGGGGGCCAGGTCGCGGCCCAGCGCGAATCGCTCGCGCGCGCGACCGTGGCGCTCGACCGCGCGATGGACGTCCTGATGCCCGGCGGCGCATCCGCCCTCTATGCCGGCGGCAACGCCCAGGCCCTGTCGGCCTACCGGAACTGACCAGGCACCGCGAGGCCTGCTGGCCTCGCCCGGTCCCGCCCAAAGCACAACGGCTCCGATCGGAGCCGTTTTTTCATGGCGAGAACGCTGAGGCGGTTGGGGCGCTGGCGACCCCGGGCGCTCCCGATCGATGCGCCGACGAGCCAGCGCCGGCTGCGCGACGGCAGCGACCTGACGACGCACCCAGCGCCGCGTCAGTCCTCGCGCCGCGACAGGCCCACCGCAACCGCGGCACGCACCAGATCCTGCACCAGGGCCGCATCGACCGGCTGGCTGTAGCGCTGCTTCAGGTGGCGAATGCCCTTGCCCACGCCTTCGAGCTCCGGGAACTCCTGCGTCAGCAGGGCACCGTTGAAGACCTGCAGGTGCGCGTGCGCCTTGTGCGTCACGACGGCCAGCAGGTTGCGGCCTTCGAGGACGAAGGTCAGGTTGCCCCACTTGACCGTCTGTTCGAGCTGCGGCGCAGCCGACTGCACGGCCTGCTGCAAGGCCTTCGCGGTGGCAACCTGGTTGGGTGCCAGCGTATCGAAGTACGTCGCCACGAGGGCGCTGGGGCGAACGAGTTGACGCATCTGACTACTTTCGTCTCGCACAGGGCGACTGTGACCACGGCGAACCGCAGCCAGGCCGGTCGATCGGACCGGCACGGTGTGGGCGCCCTTGCCTCCCGCCAACGACGCACCGCCCCAAGGGAACCGCGCACCGAATGGCATCAGCCGGCTTCTCGCGAAGCCCGCATGCACACAGGGTGTGAACAAATCCACACGATACTAACAAAACGGCAAACACTTCTCGCCGCCGATCGGCCCGCGGGCGCGATCAATGCAGCGACGCGCTGCCACCCGACGGCTCGTCGAACAATCGCCAGAGCTGCCGCGAGAGCTGCAGCAGCGGCCAGGAAGTGCTGCGACACCCCAGGCTCAGGCGGTCCCGGGCGTAGAGCCGGTCGTAGCCCATGCGGGCGAGTTGCACCGGCAGACCTTCGGCCGCCATCAACCGTTGGAAGCGCTCCAGCAAGGCGAGTTCCAGACCCGGCGCGGCAGGCGCCATCGCCGTGGTGCTGGTCGTCGCGCGCGCGGGCCCGCGCGCCAGAACCGGTGGCGGTGGCAGGGGCCGTGTCGCACTCAGACTCGCCATCAGCGGCGCAAAGGCCGAGACACAGCGAAATTCGGTCGGCAGGTCGTCGGGGGAAAACTCGGTCACCTCGGGTCGTGGGAGCATCGTGGCCGCCTCGCATCGGTTGCAGGGAACAGCAATGACGGCAAGCGTAGCGGCCCACCCCCGCAGATGAAGGGTGGATCAAGCCGGTCCCGCCCCCCCAATCCCGCAAAGACGCCCCAGCCAGACCGCTGGCCAGGGCCCCAGCGTCCGCCGCCCCGGCGGTCGCACTGCGGCCGTCAGGTCTTGGGCAGTGTCACCCCGACCTGGCCCTGGTACTTGCCACCGCGGTCGCGGTAGCTGGTCTCGCAGACCTCGTCGCTCTCGAAGAACAGCACCTGCGCACAGCCCTCGCCCGCGTAGATCTTGGCCGGCAGCGGCGTGGTGTTGCTGAACTCCAGCGTCACATAGCCCTCCCACTCGGGCTCGAAGGGCGTCACATTGACAATGATCCCGCAGCGCGCGTAGGTGCTCTTGCCCAGGCAGACGGTCAGCACGCTGCGCGGGATGCGGAAGTACTCCACCGTGCGCGCCAGTGCGAAGCTGTTGGGCGGGATGATGCAGACGTCGCCCTTGAAGTCGACGAAGCTCTTCTCGTCGAAGTTCTTCGGATCCACCACCGTCGAGTGCACGTTGGTGAAGATCTTGAATTCATCCGCACAGCGGATGTCGTAGCCATAGCTGCTGGTGCCGTAGCTGACGATCTTGTGCCCATCGGCCGCGTGGCGAACCTGACCGGGTTCGAAGGGTTCGATCATCCGCTGCTCTTGGGCCATGCGGCGGATCCACTTGTCGCTCTTGATGCTCATGCGCTGTTGTTCCCGGAACGATGCACCGCGCCGCCGCACCCGCGAAGGACCCTCGGTGAGGGGCGAATTCTAGGTTCGTGCCAGCCACGCGACGCCAAAACACCCAGCATGACGGATTGCCGCCCCATTTCCCCGCTTTCGCGCAGTTTCATTGCCCCGACACTGGCGCTGCCGCTCGGTTCGTGGTCCAGTCAAGTCTGCAAGAATCGACGGGTCCAGCTCGAGCACCGATTCCTGCATCGTCACCCCGGGAGTTCCGAATCATGGCCAGCCAGCGCCCGATCCTGCGCCCTGCCCTCGACCTGCTCGTCCAGTACGCCACCGGCCACCGCGACCAGCGCAACATCGCCACCCACCAGGTCGGCATTCCGCTGCTGGTGTTCGCTGCGGCGGTGCTGCTGGCACGCCCGAGCTGGGTGATCGATGCCGATCTGCGCTGGGCGATCTCGCCCGCCTGGTGTCTCTGGGCGCTGGCGAGCGCCTGGTACCTGACGCGCGGCGAACTGATCCTCGGCCTCGTCACCAGCCTGGGCACCGGCGCCCTGGTGGCCCTGGGCCAGCCCCTGGGCGCCGCCTCGCCCGCCACCCGCTTCGGACTGGGTGGCGGCTGCCTGATGCTCGGCGGGCTGATCCAGTTCGTCGGCCACTACTACGAAGGCCGCCGCTCGGCCTTTGTCGACGGCCCAACCGGCCTGCTCGCTGGCCCGCTGTTCGTCGCCGCGCAGGCGCTGTTTGCGCTGGGCTGGAAGCCCGCTCTGCAGGCCGCCATCGAGCGCCGAGCCGGCCCCGTGGTTCTGCACGACCTGGCCGCGCGGGCCTGAACCAGCGCGGGCCGACGTCCTCAGGCGCCGCTCGGCCCCTGCAGGCTGTGCAGCTCCGCCAGCGAATTGGCGTTGAAGAAGGCGTCGGCGTCGTCGAAGAGCACCTCGACGCAGCGCTGCGCGTCCGTCCAGCGGTCGATGCGGCGCTGACCGCCGTGCATGAAGGCCACCAGGCTGGGCAGCACGCCACTGCGCATCAGGCAAAAGACCGGCTGGCGCTGCCGCTCGCCGGCGGCATCCTGGGTCACCGCCATCGCGATGTCGGCTCCGGCGTCGCTCAGGCCACGCGCGAGGCGTTCGACCAGATCCACCGGAAAGCGCGGGCTGTCACAGGGCACCGTGACGAGGTAGCCCGTCTCACAGCGCTCCAGACCGGCGAGGAACCCCGCCAGCGGCCCAGGGAAGTCCGACTCCGCGTCCGGCCAGACCGGCGCCCCCAGGGCCTCGTAGGCGCCCAGGTTGCGGTTGGCGTTGATCATGACAGCGCCGACCTGCGGCGACAGGCGCAGCAGCGCGTGCAGCGCCAGTGGCAGGCCCTGGTGGTTCTGCAGGCCCTTGTCGACGCCGCCCATGCGGCTGCCACGGCCGCCGGCCAGCACCAGGCCGGTGATGTCGTCGCGGGAAATCATCGCCAGCGTCCTTTCTCAGTGGGAGTCTGCGCGCCCGGGCTCATTCGGCCAGATCGAAGGCCTGGGTCTCCACCTGCACGAAGGCCGCGGTGAAGGACGCCAGCGCCCGATAGACCCGGGCCCCCGGGTGCGCGGCCACCGCGTCGCACAGCGCGCCCACCCAGGGCTGCACGTGGGCGCGGAAAAAGCGCAGCTGGCCCCCCAGCTGGCAGTGCGCGGGGTCATCCCCGGCGATCAGCCAGCGCATCACCTCGAGCACGAAGGCGACGTGGTCCTCGGTCTCGCCACTGTCGTCCGCCCGGGCCAGGCCCAGCTCCGCCAGATCGGCACGCAACCGGGCCAGCGGCTGCTCATTGAGGTGGCCGGCCAGGTGGTAGGAGCCGTAGAGGAAGACCTCCGGGCGGCCCACCCCGCCGAACAGCGCCTCGTATTCGGCGGCGATCTGTGCCGGCGCCGTCTGGCGCAGCTGGCCGACCAGCGCCTGCCAGGGCGCCTCCAGCCAGGCACCGGCCTGGGGCGCCTCGGTCACCGCCACGCGCAGGGCGGCCAGCAGATCGTCGTCCGGCGGGGCCTGCCAGAGGCGGGCCAGCAGGCCGTAGAGCTCGGCGCGGGCCAGCTCATCGGCGTCGTCGGCGGCGCGCTGCTCGGGGGTTTGAAAGTTCAGGGGGCGGGTGGCGGTCATCGCAGGGGCGCGGCGGGCGCGCATCGGGAGTCGGGGGCGGCCGGGATCAGCGGGGTGGCGTACGCGCTGGCCAACGGGGCAGCGAGCGGGGCCGGATGGGGTTGGATCACAGGTCGGTGATGCGCACTTCCTGCGTCTGGCTGGCCATGTCGATCACCCGGCAGTCGCCGCACATCTTCAGCCGCTCGGCCGCAGCCCCCTGGAAGGCGGGGTGCTGGCCGATGCGGGCCATCACCGCCTGCAGGGCCTGCAGCGTGCCGAAGGGCTTGCCGCAGCGCAGGCACTGCGCCGGTTCGGCCTCGTGCAGCACGCGGGCGGTCTTGCGCGCGCGCCCGCCCTCGGCCAGCAGCAGGCGCGGCACGAGCTGCAGGGCGTTTTCCGGGCAGGTGGTGACGCACAGGCCGCACTGCACGCAGTTCTTTTCGGTGAAGCGCAGCTGCGGGCGCTCCGGGTTGTCGGCCAGGGCCTGCGACGGGCAGGCGCCCACGCAGCTCAGGCAGAGGGTGCAGCGCTCGCGGTCGATCGCCAGGCTGCCCAGCGGAGCGCCCGCTGCCGGCAGCGCGATCGCTTCCGGCAGCCCCGCCCGGCCCGTCTCCGCCGGGCCCGGCGCCTGCGCCAGCACCTGCTCCAGCGCCAGCTCCAGCGTGCTGCGCTTGTCCGCCTGGGCCACCACCGCGGTCGGTGTCGCCACGCCCT
>DAOLLE010000185.1:0-6672 GCA_035331205.1 Burkholderiaceae bacterium | reverse complement strand
GCCCACGCCCAAGAAGGACTCGATGGGCATGGACTACATCCCCGTCTACGAGGGCGAGGAGGGCTCCGCCGCTGCGGCCGGCGGGGACGCCGGCGCCGCCGCGCTGCTGCGCCTGGGCGCCGACAAGGTGCAGAAGCTCGGCGTGCGCACCGAGGCGGTGGCGCTGCGAGCGCTCGCGCGCAGCCTGCGCGTGGTCGGCCGCGTCGAGCCCGACGAGCGGCGCATCAGCGTGATCGCGCCCAAGTTCGAGGGCTACGTCGAGCGCCTGCACGTCAACGCCACCGGCCAGGCCGTTGCCAAAGGCCAGCCGCTGTTCGAGGCCTACAGCCCCGAGCTGCTGGCTGCCCAGCGCGAGTACGTCATTGCCGCGCAGGGCCAGCAGGCGCTCAAGGGCGCGGGCGACGAGGCCAGCGCCGGCATGCGCCAGCTCGCCGAGGCCAGCCTGGCCCACCTGCGCCACTGGGACCTGGGTCACGACGACATCGCTGCGCTGGTGCAGGGCGGCGAGCCGCGCCGCACCGTGACGCTGCGCTCGCCGGTGGCCGGCATCGTCACCGAGAAGAAGGCGCTGCAGGGCCAGCGCTTCATGCCCGGCGAGGTGCTCTACCAGGTCACCGACCTGTCCAGCGTCTGGGTGCTGGCCGACGTGCCGGAGGCCGACCTGGGCCTGCTGCGCAATGGTGCGGCGGCGGCGTTGAACTTCACCGCCTACCCGGGCCAGCGCTTCGAGGGGCGCGTCACCTACGTCTACCCCACGCTCAAGCCCGAGACGCGCAGCGTGCCGGTGCGCATCGAGCTGGCCAACCCCAAGGGCCTGCTCAAGCCGGCGATGGCCGCGCAGGTCGAGCTGGCGGTGGGCAACGCCGCGCCGGTGCTGGCCGTGCCCGACTCGGCGGTGATCGACAGCGGCACGCGCCGCGTCGTGCTGGTGCAGCGCGGCCAACCCGGCGAAGGCCGCTTCGAGCCCCGCGAGGTGCAGCTCGGCGCCCACGGGAATGGCGCCCACGGGGAGGGCGCCTACGAGGTGCTGCAGGGCCTGCAGGCCGGTGAGCAGGTGGTCGTGTCGGCCAACTTCCTGATCGATGCGGAGAGCAACCTCCGGGCCGCGCTGGGCGCCTTCAACCCGCCCGCTGCCGCCAGCGCCGCAGCCAGCGGCGGCGCCAGCAGCAGCGCTGCGGCAGGCAAGGTCAGCCACCACGGCGTCGGCCGCGTCGAGGAGGTCGACGCCAAGACCGGCGCGGTGACCGTGAACCACGAGCCCATCGCCTCGCTCAAGTGGCCGGCGATGACGATGGAGTTCCAGCTCGCCAATACCGCGCTGGCCAAGGGCCTGAAGCCGGGGCTGCGGGTGGACTTCGAGTTCCTGGAGCGCCAGCCGGGCGAGTGGGTCATCACCGCGGTCAAGCCTCAGGCGGGGGCCGCCGCCAAACCCGCCGCCACCAAGCCGGCGCCGGTCCCGCCGGCTGGGCAGGATGCCCACGGCGCCCACAGCGGCCACTGACCGGGAGGCGACGCGATGCTCACCCACCTGATCCGCTGGTCCGGCCGCAACCCCTTCCTCGTCCTGCTGGCCACGCTCTTCGTCGTCGTGGCCGGCGGGGTCGCCGTGGTCCGCACGCCGCTGGACGCGCTGCCCGACCTCTCCGACGTGCAGGTCATCGTCTACACCGAGGTGCCCGGCCAGGCGCCCCAGGTGGTGGAGGACCAGGTCACCTACCCGCTGACCACCGCGATGCTGGCGGTGCCCAAGTCCAAGGTGGTGCGTGGCTTCTCCTTCTTCGGCGCCAGCTTCGTCTACGTCATCTTCGAGGACGGCACCGACATCTACTGGGCCCGCAGCCGGGTGCTGGAGTACCTCAACTTCGCCGCCGGGCGTCTGCCCCCGGGCGTGGCGCCCGCGCTGGGGCCGGACGCCACCGGCGTCGGCTGGGTCTACCAGTACGCGCTGCTGGCCAAGAACCGCACGCTCGCCGAGCTGCGCGCCATCCAGGACTGGTACGTGCGCTACCAGCTCACCAAGGCGCCGGGCGTGGCCGAGGTGGCGTCGATCGGCGGCTTCGTGCAGACCTACCAGGTCACCGTCGATCCGATCAAGCTGCGCAGCTACGGCATCCCGCTGGCCAAGGTCACACAGGTGATCCGCGACTCCAACCGCGACGTCGGCGCGCGCGTGGTCGAAATGGCCGAGACCGAGTACATGCTGCGCGGGCGCGGCTACCTGCGCGGCGCGGCGGACCTGGAACAGCTCGTCGTCAAGGCGGAAAAGGGCACGCCGGTGCTGATCCGCGACATCGCCCGCGTCGAGCTGGTGCCCGACGAGCGCCGCGGCGTGGCCGAGCTCAACGGCGAGGGCGAGGTGGTCTCCGGCATCGCGATGGCCCGCTACGGCCAGAACGCGCTGGAGGTGATCCGCGGCCTCAAGGACCGCATCGCCGAGATCGCCCCGGGCCTGCCCGAGGGCGTGTCCATCCAGGCCGTCTACGACCGCTCCGAGCTGATCCACCGCGCCATCGACACCCTCGTGCACACGCTGCTCGAGGAGAGCCTGATCGTCGCCGCCGTCTGCGTCGTCTTCCTGCTGCACGTGCGCTCGGCGCTGGTGGCCATCCTGATGCTGCCGGTGGGCGTGCTGATCGCCTTCATCGCGATGCGGCTGCTGGGCATGAACTCCAACCTGATGAGCCTGGGCGGCATCGCGATCGCGATCGGCGCGATGGTGGACGCCGCCATCGTGATGATCGAGAACGCGCACAAGCACCTCGAGCGCCTGCCCGAGGGCCACACGCTGCGCGACCGCGCCGACGCCATGCTCGAGGCCTGCACCGAGGTCGGCCCGGCGCTGTTCTTCTCGCTGCTGATCATCACCGTCTCCTTCCTCCCCGTGTTCACGCTGGAGTCGCAGGAGGGGCGGCTCTTTTCCCCGCTGGCCTACACCAAGACCTTCTCGATGGCCGGCGCCGCGCTGCTCTCGGTCACCCTCGTGCCGGTGCTGATGCTGCTGTTCATCCGCGGGCGGGTGATGCCCGAGGCGAAGAACCCCGTCAACCGCTTCCTGATCTGGGTCTACCGCCCGGTCATCGCCGCGGTGCTGCGCTTCAAGGCCGTGACCCTGGGGCTTGCGGTGGTGGTGCTGGCCGTCACCTGGATCCCTGCCTCGCGCCTGGGCAGCGAGTTCATGCCCACGCTCAACGAGGGCACGCTGCTGTACATGCCCGCATCGCTGCCGGGCATGTCCATCACCAAGGCCGCCGAGGTGCTGCAGGCGCAGGACAAGATCATCAAGAGCTTCCCCGAGGTCGCCTCGGTCTACGGCAAGGCCGGCCGGGCCAACTCCGCCACCGACCCCGCGCCCACCGAGATGTTCGAGACCGTCATCAACCTCAAGCCCGAGTCCGAGTGGCGGCCGGGCCTGACGATCGACGGCCTCATCGCCGAGCTCGACAAAGCCGTGCAGTTCCCCGGCATCTCCAACGCCTGGACGATGCCGATCAAGGCGCGCATCGACATGCTCTCCACCGGCATCCGCACGCCGATCGGCATCAAGGTCTTCGGCAAGGATCTGGCCGAGATGGAGCGCCTGGCTCGGCAGATCGAGACCGTCGTCAAGGCCGTGCCCGGCACCACCTCGGCCTTTGCCGAGCGCATCACCGGCGGCAGCTACCTGACCATCGAGCCCGACCGCGCCCAGCTCGCCCGCTACGGCCTGGCGGTGGGCGACCTGCAGGAGGTGATTGCCACCGCACTGGGCGGCGAGATGGTCACCACGATGGTCCAGGGCCGCGAGCGCTACGGCGTGACCGTGCGCTACCCGCGCGAGCTGCGCGCCGACCCGCAGAGCATCGCCCGCGAGGTGCTCGTGCCCACGATGGACGGCGCCATGCTCCCGCTCGGCCAGCTGGCCAGCCTGCGTGTCGAGCGCGGCACCCCGGGCATCCGCACCGAGAACGCGCTGCTGTCGGCCTACATCTTCGTGGACATCCGCGACCGCGACATCGGCTCCTACGTGCGCGATGCCCGCGCCGCCGTGGCCCAGCAGGTCCAGTTCCCGCCGGGCTACTACGTCACCTGGAGCGGCCAGTTCGAGTACATGGAGCGCGCGATCGACAAGATGAAGGTGGTCATCCCCGTCACCCTGCTGACCATCTTCCTGCTGCTGTACCTGAACTTCCGCCGCCTGACCGAGACGCTGATCGTGATGCTCTCCGTGCCCTTCGCGCTGGTGGGCGGCGTCTGGCTGATGGCCGCCCTGGGCCACAACCTCTCGGTGGCCGTGGCGGTGGGCTTCATCGCCCTGGCCGGCGTGGCGGCCGAGACCGGCGTGGTGATGCTGATCTACCTCGACCACGCCTGGGCCGCCACGCGCGAGCGCTGCACCGCCGAGGGCCGCGCGCCCCAGGCGGCTGACCTCTACGCCGCGGTGATGGAAGGCGCCGTCGAGCGCGTGCGCCCCAAGATGATGACCGTGGTCGCCATCATGGCCGGCCTGCTGCCCATCCTCTGGAGCCGCGGCGCCGGCTCCGAAGTCATGAGCCGCATCGCCGCCCCCATGGTCGGCGGCATGATCTCCTCGACCGTGCTCACCCTGGCGGTGATCCCGGCGATCTACGCGCTGGTCAAGCAATGGGAGCTGAAGCGCGCAGAAGCCGGCGGGTCCAGCAGCTGACCCGGCCAGATCCTCCGCCGCTCGCGCCCGCCCCGCTCTGAAACAAAGGCGGGCGCGTGCGGTTCGAGCCCGACCCTCTGCGCAACACCGCTGCACAACAGCCCCATCAGTTCCGCACAACAGCCCCATCAGCCTCGTCCATCTGCTCATCGACGCCGCCCCTCTGCGCTGTGATGGCGTCCATCCGGGCAGCTTGCTGGCACCCACTGTCCTGCTTGGCCGAGGCATCTGCTCGGCAAACCGGGCCGGTGCCGCCAGCGCACGCTGTTTTCTGTTCAACGGTGGTTGTTCTGCAGGGTGTTTGTCGGGAGCAGCTGGGTGTTATTCGGGGTCCAGTGGTCGTCGGTTTGAGTGGAATGATCAGCTCGTTCGGGCCATCGTCTTGGCGTGACAGTCAGTCGGCAAGGGTCGGCGTCGTTCGTGACGAAGTTCATGCAGCCGTAAACACTCGAACGGGCGCCGCTGCGGGGTCGTTTTCCAAATAGAGTACGGTTCATCACGCCGGAAAGCCATCAGCCCACGGTCATGCCCACGAGGAAGGGCGTGCGCAGGGCGGCCCCTCAGGCTTGAGCAACGCCACCGACCCCGAAGAGTCGGGACGTGCTGCCCCGCGCGCGAGGCGAACGTCCTGACGATCAGAACAACGACGTCCGTCCCGCATGAGCAATCCTTTTTTTGACCATCCGATCCTGAACTCGCCCTACGAGTACCCGGGTCGGCACTGGGAGTTGGACGCCACCGGCCAGCCGACCCAACAGATCAAGGACCAGCGCCGCAAGGCCGAGTTCATCACCCCGATCCCCAAGGCCAAGAAGCAGAAGGGCCTGGGCACGCAGGCCTCACTGTTGCCCGGCGACGAGTCGCTTTCCACTGCCGAGCAGGCTTACGATCACACGGCGCTGATCAACCGCGTGCGCCAGACGGTCGACCAATGGCGCACGTTGCCCGAGGCCCAGTGGCGGGTGACCCCCGAGACGGCCCGCCTGCTCAAGCACTGGCGTAGCCACCCCTTCGCCAGCATCCGACCGTTCTTCTGCCAGGTGGAGGCGGTCGAAACCATCATCTGGCTGACCGAAGTGGCGCCGCAGATTGGCAACGCTGGCAAGGCGTTCCTGGACCACCTGGACAGCGTGAATGGAGAGGCCAACCCCGGCCTGTCCCGTCTGGCCCTGAAGTTGGCTACCGGCGCCGGCAAGACCACCGTGATGGCCATGATCATTGCGTGGCAGACCATCAACGCCGTGCGCCATGAGCGCAGCAACAAGTTCACCCGCGGCTTCCTGATCGTCGCCCCCGGCCTGACCATCAAGGACCGCCTGCGGGTTCTTCAGCCCAACGACCCGGACAGCTACTACCAAAGCCGCGAGCTGGTGCCCAGCGACATGCTGGAAGACCTGAACCGGGCCAAGATCGTCATCACCAACTACCACGCGTTCAAGCCGCGCGAGCGCATTGAACTGAGCAAGGGCGGTCGTGCCTTGCTGCGAGGTCGCGGTGGCGCCGATCTGAACACGGTCGAGTCCGAAGGCCAGATGCTGCAGCGCGTCATGCCTGAGCTGATGGGCCTGAGCCAGGTGATGGTCATCAACGACGAGGCGCACCACTGCTACCGCGAGAAGCCCAATCTCGATCCCGAGGCGGACGATTCGGCCGAGAAGCTCAAGGGCGACGAGAAGAGGGAAGCCGAAGAGAACAACGAGGCCGCGCGGTTGTGGATCTCGGGCCTGGAAGCTGTGGGCCGCAAGCTGGGCATCAACCGCGTGGTGGACCTGTCCGCCACCCCGTTCTTCCTGGCCGGTTCGGGCTACATCGAGGGCACGCTGTTCCCCTGGACGCTCAGCGACTTCTCGCTGATGGACGCCATCGAATGCGGCATCGTCAAGCTGCCGCGCGTACCGGTGGCCGAGAACATTCCCGGCAACGAAATGCCGGTGTTCCGCAAGCTCTGGGAGAACATCAGCAAGGACATGCCCAAGAAGGGCCGCGGGACGGGCGAAGACCTCGATCCC
>DAOLLE010000184.1:0-6675 GCA_035331205.1 Burkholderiaceae bacterium | reverse complement strand
CGCGGCGCCGGGCGCAGGGCCGCGCGGCCCGGCGAGTGGCTGCCGTTGCCGCTCGCGGTGGGGCTTGCCGCGCCGCCGCCAGGAGATTGCGCCGACGCTACACTCGGCCGCAGGTCGTTTGTCATCAGCGAATTCTATTCAGGCCATGGATCCCATCACTTCGGCCGCCGATGCGGCGGCGCGCCTTCCGGATGCCGAGTACCGGCGCCTCTGTGACGAGACCTTGGCGGCGATCGAAGCCAGCGTCGATGCCTGGCTGCAGGATGATGTCATCGACATCGATGCGCACCGCACCGGCGGTCTGCTCGAACTGGCGTTCCCTGGGGGCAGCAAGATCGTGATCAACACCCAGCCGCCGTTGCAGGAGCTCTGGCTCGCCGCACGTGCCGGGGGTTACCACTTCCGCTGGATCGAGGGCCGCTGGTGCCTGCCGCGCAGCGGCGAGGAGTTCTTCGCCCTGCTGTCGGCGCAGGCCAGCGCCCAGGGCGGCCGGTTGCTGAGCTTCACGCCGCCGCGCGGCTGATTCCGTCGCCGGCGAAGGGCCACCGGGGCGGCCTCCTCAGTTGCGGAACAGGTCGAGGATGCCCTTGCGTTCTTCGGCCGCTGGGGCTGAGGCGGTGCCAGCGGGGGTGAGCGGATCGTCCAGCCCGATGGCGGCGACGCCCTGTCCCGGGCCGAACTCGATGAAGCGCCAGTCGCCCGCATTGATCAGGCCATCGGGCGGGGTGTACTCGCTCACCGGCACGCCGCGCAGCGCGTAGCCCATGTAGTCGATCCACACCGGCAGCGCCAGGCCGCCGCCGGTTTCCTTGTCGCCCAGCTTGCGAGGTTGGTCGTAACCGATCCACACGACGGCGACGAGCCCGGGGTTCGGGCCCTGGAAGCCGGCGAACCAGGCGTCGATCGAGTCGTTGGTGGTGCCGGTCTTGCCGAAGAGGTCCGGCCGGCGCAGGGTGGATTGGGCCTTGGCGGCGGTGCCTGTGCGGGCCACCTCCTGCAGCAGGCTGTTCATCACGAAGGCGTTGCGCTCGTCGATCGCGCGCAGCGGGGCTTCCCCCTCACCCGCTGCGCCGCCCAGCCCGGCGGTCACCAGCGCCCGGCCGCGGATGTCGGTGATGCGGGTGATCAGCCGGGGGCGCACCTGCAGGCCGCCATTGGCAAAGACCGCATAGGCCTGCGCCATCTGCATCGGGGTGACCGAACCGGCGCCCAGTGCCATCGTCAGGTAGGCCGGGTGGCGCGCTGGCTCGAAGCCGAAGCGCGAGATCCACTGCTGCGCGTAACCAGGGCCGATGTGCTGCAGGATGCGGATCGACACCATGTTCTTCGACTTGGCCAGCGCGCGGCGCAGCGACATCGGTCCATCGAACTGGCCGTCGTAGTTCTTCGGTTCCCAGGGCTGGCTGCCGGTGCTGCCGGCGTCGAAGAACAGCGGTGCGTCGTTGACCACCGTGGCCGGCGACAGGCCCCGCTCCAGCGCGGCCGAGTAAATGAAGGGCTTGAAGCTCGAGCCCGGCTGGCGCCAGGCCTGGGTGACGTGGTTGAACTTGTTCTGCGTGTAGTCGAAGCCGCCCACCAGCGCGCGGATCTCGCCGCTGTTGGGGTCCAGCGAGACGAAGGCGCCCTCGACTTCGGGCATCTGCGTGACCGACCACTCGCCCTTGCCGCCCCGCAGCACGCGGATCAGGGCGCCGCGGCGGATGTGCAGGTTGGCGGCGGCGGTGTCGAGCAGCGCGCCGGTGACGTTGCGCAGCGACTCGCCGGGGAGGGTGATCGACTCGCCCGTGCGCAGCGTCGCGACCAGCTTGCGCGGCCCGGCTTCGGTGACCACCGCGGCGCGCAGGTCGTCGTGGTCCGGGTGGTCTTCCAGCAGCTCGGCGATGCGGGTGTCGGCCGCGGCGGCGTCGGCCGGCAGGTCGAAAAAGGCCTCCGGGCCGCGGTAGGGTTTGCGCCGCTCGAAGTCCAGGATGGCGCGGCGCAGCGCTCGGTAGGCCACGCCCTGGTCGCCCGAGAGGATCGAGGTGTGCACGTTCAGGCCGCGGGTGTAGGCGTCGTCGCCGTACTGGCTGTGCACCAGCTGACGCACGGTCTCGGTGACGAAGTCGGCCTGCGGGTTGTTGGGCTGGGTGGCGCGGTACTTCAGCGGCTGCGCCAGCGCCTCGTCACGCTGCTCGCCACCGATGACGCCCTGCTCGGCCATGCGCTCGAGGATGTAGCGCTGGCGCTGCACCGCGCGGGTGGGGTTGACGATCGGGTTGAAGGTCGACGGCGCCTTGGGCAGACCGGCCAGCATCGCCGCCTCGGCCAGGGTGATCTCGGACAGCGGCTTGCCGAAGTAGACCTCGCTGGCGGCGGCGAAGCCGTAGGCGCGCTGACCGAGGTAGATCTGGTTCATGTAGACCTCGAGAATCTGCCGCTTGGTCAGCAAGCTCTCGATCTTCAGCGACAGCAGGATCTCGTAGATCTTGCGCGTCAGGGTTTTCTCACTCGACAGGTAGAAATTGCGCGCCACCTGCATCGTGATCGTCGAGGCGCCCTGGCTGCGCGCCTCGCGCAGGTTTTCGAGCGCCGCGCGCAGCGCGCCGCGGTAATCGACCCCGCCGTGCTGGTAAAACCGCGCGTCCTCGATGGCCAGCACCGCGTCCTGCATCACCCGCGGGATCTGGTCGATCGGCAGGTAGCTGCGCCGCTCCTCGCCGAACTCGCCCAGCAGCAGGCCGTCGGCCGAGTAGATGCGCATCGGCAGCTTGGGTCGGTAGTCGACCAGGCTGTGCACGTCCGGCAGGTTCGGGTAGGCCGCCGCCAGCGCGATGCCCAGCAGCAGCGCCAGCGACGCCACGGCCGTGAGGAGGCCGGTCAGCGCCCAGCCCAGGCCGGCCAGCAGCCGCGCGCCCAGGTCCTGGGCGGGGCGGTCGTGGAGGGGGTCCGACGGACCGTGGGAATCACTCATGGCTGGCGGGCGTGAAAAGCGGCGCAGATTATAGGAAGGGCCCTCTCACGATTCGATACGCTTGTCACCTGCGCGCCGGTCGTGACATGTGCAACATGCGGGCCCATTGTCGGGGCCTGCCCGGCGTGTGCGTTTTGCAACGAGGAAAGTCCGCTGAAAATAGAAAAGTCTTTGTGTGTCAAGCACTTTGTTGCTAGCATTGAAGTAACTTATTAACAGTCCGTCCAGACGCGGCTGTTTGTCTTTGGGGAACCGCGTGAGCCTTCTTGACATCCTGTTGGGTCGCAAGCATGCGTCGCTGATCGGACTGGATATCAGCTCGTCGAGTGCCAAGCTGGTCGAGTTGGGGCAGACGGCGGCCGGTGAGTACGTGGTCGAGCGCTTTGCCAGCGAGCCCTTCGAGAAGGGCTGGATCACCGACGGCCAGATCGAAAAGTTCGACGAAGTGGCCGAGGCGGTGCGCCGCGTGGTGGCCAAGAGCGGCGCGCGCACCAAGCAGGTGGCGATGGCGATGCCGCAGTCGGCGGTGATCACCAAGAAGATCGTGCTGCCCGGCGGGCTGCGCGAAGAGGAGTTGGAGCTGCAGGTCGAGGCCGAGGCCAACCAGTACATCCCCTTCTCGCTCGACGAGGTGAGCCTGGACTTCTGTGTCATCGGCCCGGGCTCGGATGCGATGGGCGATGTCGAGGTGCTGATCGCCGCGTCACGCAAGGACCGCGTGCAGGACCGCCAGGGCCTGGCCGAGGCCGCCGGCCTCAAGCCGGTGATCCTCGACATCGAGTCCAACGCCTCGCGCCTGGCCATCAGCCGCGTGATCGCCACGCTGCCCAACGAGGGGCGCGATGCACTGGTCGCGCTGTTCGAGATCGGCGCCGACACGACCAGCCTGAAGGTGCTGCGCGACGACGAGATCCTCTACGATCGCGACCAGGCCTTCGGTGGGGCGCAGCTGACGCAGCTGATCTCGCGCCAATATGGCCTGTCTTTCGAGGAGGCCGAGCACAAGAAGCTCGCGGGCGATCTGCCGGAGGACTACGAGAGCGGGCTGTTGTCGCCCTTCGTCGACAGCCTGGCGCAGGAGATCGGGCGCGCGCTGCAGTATTTCTTCACCAGCACCCCGCACCACAAGGTGCATTACGTGATGCTGTCCGGTGGTACCGCCACGCTGCCGGGTCTGAAGGAGCGGGTCACCGAGCTGACCAGCTTCGCGTCGATGGTGGTCAATCCCTTCGAGGGCATGAAGATCGGTTCGGCCGTGCGTGAAAGCAAGCTTCGGCGCGAGGCGTCGTCTTACCTGACGGCCTGCGGCCTGGCGATGCGGAGGTTCCTGCAATGATCCTGATCAACCTCCTCCCCCACCGGGAAGAGCGGCGCAGGCGGCGCAAGCAGGCCTTCTTCCTGGCGCTCGGCCTGTCGGCCGTGGTCGGCCTGCTGGTCGTGGGGGCGTGGTATCTGGTGCTGCTGGAGATGACCCATGTGCAGCAGGCGCGCAACGAGTTCCTGCAGGACGAGATTCGTCGGCTGGACAACCAGATCAAGGACATCGCCTCGCTGAAGTCCGAGATCGAGGCGCTCAAGGCGCGCCAGAAGGTGGTGGAGGACTTCCAGATCGACCGCAACATGCCGGTGCACCTGCTCAACGAGCTGGTGGCCCAGACGCCCGAGGGCGTGTACCTGTCCAGCATTCGCCAGGACGGCCAGGGCGTGGCCGTCAGCGGCGTGGCACAGACCAACGAACGCGTGTCCGAGTTCCTGCGCAACACCGCCTACAACGCCACCTGGCTGACGCACCCCGAGCTGGTCGAGATCAAGGCCGCGCAGCAGAGCAGCGCCGGCGGCGTGCGCGACGCCAAGCGGCTGTTCGAGTTTTCGGTGCGCCTGACGCTCAAGCGCCCGCAGGACCGCGAGGCGCAGGCGGCCGCCGCAAGGGCTTCGGAAGCCGGCCGTGCGGCCTCGGCCCCGATCGGCGCGGCGCGCAGCGCCTCGAGCTCGTGAAGGAGCAGCGATGGCCACTGCACGCAACGTGAACATCGATTTCGAGGCGCTCTTCGCCAGCGTCTCCGCCCAGTTCCGCGATCTCAATACCAGCGAGCCGGGCCAATGGCCCCTGCTGCCCAAGCTGGCCGCCTGGACGGCGGTGGCGGTGCTGGCGGTCGTCGTGGGCTGGTTCGCCATCCTCTCGCCGACGGTCGATGACCTGACCGTCGAGGAGAACAAGGAGCTGCAGCTCAAGGAGCAGTACAAGAACAAGCTCGCGCAGGCGATCAACCTGGACGAGCTGCGCAAGCAGAAGCTGCAGGTGCAGGAGTACGTCACCCAGCTCGAGCGCCAGCTGCCCGGCAAGGCGGAAATGGACGCGCTGCTGTCGGACATCAACCAGGCCGGCCTGGGTCGTGGGCTGCAATTCGAGCTCTTCCGCCCGGGCCAGGTCATCGTGCGCGATTACTACGCCGAGCTGCCGATCGCGCTGCGCGTGACCGGGCGCTACCACGACATGGGCGCTTTCGCGGCCGATGTGGCCAACCTGTCGCGCATCGTCACGCTGCACAACCTCTCGATCACCGGTGCGGGCGCCCAACTGGCGAACAACCCGGCGTCCTCGGGCGTGCTGGCGATGGAGGCCACCGCGCGCACCTACCGCTACCTCGATCAGGCCGAGATCGAGGAGCGCCGCAACGCCGCCGCCAAGGCGGCCAAGAAACCGGCGGGAGGTGGGCAATGAGCATCGCCACGAGGTCGGCGCGACCGATGGCTTGGCGGGGGAAGGCCCTGCTCGCGCTGCTGGCCGTCGCTGCGCTGCTGGGGGGCTGCGGCAACCCGCACGAGGAGTTGCAGGCCTGGATGGACCAGCAGCGGCGCGAGGCCAAGCCGCGCGTCTCGCCGCTGATCCCGCCGCGCCGCTTCGACCCGCAGCCCTACCAGGGTGCCCAGGCCGTGGACCCCTTCAACCTGCAAAAGCTGCAGGTGGCCCTGAAGAAGGAGTTCCAGCAGCCCAGTTCGCTGCTGGCCTCGGAGCTCAAGCGGCGGCGCGAGCCACTGGAGGCCTACCCGCTGGACGGGCTGACCATGGTCGGCAGCGTCGTGCGTGGCGGCGCGCCCAGCGCGCTGCTCAAGGCGGACAACCTGCTGTACCAGGTCAAGGTGGGTGACTACATCGGCCAGAACTATGGCCGCATCACCCGGATCACGGAAACCGAGATCGTGCTGCGCGAGATCGTGCAGGATACGGTCGGCGAATGGGTCGAGCGTACGAGCACGCTGACGCTCCAGGAGCGTCCTCAGGAGAAGAGTCGATGAACCACATCGAGGAGAAGGCGTCCATGCCGGGTCGGCGTGCTTACCGGGCAGCGCTGGCCGTGGTCTGTGGTCTGCCGATGCTGGCCTGGGCGGAGCCGGCGATTCAGGCGATCCAGGGCACCCAGCAGTCCACCGGCGAGACGATCCGCATCGAGCTGACCGAGCCGCTGGCCGGTCTGCCCAAGGGCTTCGTGCTGCAGACGCCGCCGCGCATCGCGCTGGACCTGCCTGGCGTGGGTAACGCCACCGGGCGCAGCAGCCAGGAAATGAACCTGGGCAACCTGCGTTCGGTCGCGATGGCGCAGGCCGGCGATCGCACGCGCTTGGTGTTCAACCTCAAGCAGGCCACCCAGTACAAGGCCGAGCTGCAGGGCAAGGCCCTGGTGGTCACGCTCGACCCGGTGCCGATGGCCGCACCGGCGGGCGCC
>DAOLLE010000183.1:0-6685 GCA_035331205.1 Burkholderiaceae bacterium | reverse complement strand
TGCTGCACGGGCAGGTGCAGGTGGCTGACGAGCTGCGGCACCTTGGCGTAGACGTCGATCAGGCGCTGGGTGAACTCGTTGGGGTGGCTGGTGGTGTAGCGGATGCGCTCGACGCCGGGGATCTCGGCGACGTACTCGATCAGCGTGGCGAAGTCGGCGATCTCGCCGCTGTCGCCCATCGGCCCGCGGTAGGCGTTGACGTTCTGGCCCAGCAGGGTGATTTCCTTGACACCCTGGTCGGCCAAACCGGCGACTTCGGTGAGCACCTCCTCGAAGGGGCGGCTGAACTCCTCGCCGCGGGTGTAGGGCACCACGCAGTAGCTGCAGTACTTGGAGCAGCCTTCCATGATCGAGACGAAGGCGGATGCGCCTTCGACCCGCGCGGGCGGCAGGTGGTCGAACTTCTCGATCTCGGGGAAGCTGATGTCCACCTGCGGGCGGCCCAGCGTCTGGCGGCGCTCGAGCAGCTGCGGCAGCCGGTGCAGGGTCTGCGGGCCGAAGACGACGTCGACGTAGGGCGCGCGCTCGATGATGGCCGCGCCCTCCTGGCTGGCCACGCAGCCGCCCACGCCGATGAGCACGCCCTTCTTCTTCAGGTGCTTGACGCGGCCGAGGTCGCTGAACACCTTCTCCTGCGCCTTCTCGCGCACCGAGCAGGTGTTGAAGAGGATGAGGTCGGCCGCGCGCGGATCGTCGGTGCGCTCGTAGCCCTCGGCGGCGCGCAGCAAGTCGGACATCTTGTCCGAGTCGTACTCGTTCATCTGGCAGCCGAAGGTGCGGATGTAGACCTTCTTGCCGGTGGCCGGGGCCTCGCCGGTGGGATCGGTGGCGGGGGCGGCGGTGTCGGCGGACGAGGTGGGAATGCTCATGGGGAAGTCCTGCGCGGGGCGAGGGAGGCCGCCCTGCGGCGGCGGCTGCAACTGAAGAGGGGGTCGTCGGGCGGGTGCGCTCAGCGCATCCAAATCTGCCCGGCCGGATCGAAGGTGTAGCTGGCGGCCTCGGCCGCGCTCGTCGGCCAGAAGCGGGCGGCCTCGTCGGCGCGCAGGATCCAGACATCGCGCAGCAGGCCGTCGAGGTCGCGGGTGTAGTGCACCAGCAGGGGCTGGCCGGTGATCGCCGCGCTCAGCACGAGCAGGTTGTTCGTGCCGCGGATGCGCGCGCCGGGCGCGAGGCGGGCGGGCTGGCCGTTGAGCAGCGCCTCGGGGGCGTCGACGACCTGGAAGGTCCCGCGCAGCGCCTGGGCGGGGAACTGGCGCTGTACCAGGTTCTGCGCCGCAGCCATGCCCGGCAGCAGGACCGCCAGGGCCGAGGTTGCGGTGAGCAGCGCAGCCAGGGCGCTGCGCCGGGTGAGTCGTCGGCCAGGGACACAGCGTAACATGGTGTGGATCCAGGGGCTGCGTTTCAGGGCACCAAGCAAAACGGCCTGAGGGGTGAGCCTCAGGCCGTCTGCGGTGTGTGGTGGCGCTTCACGGACTCGAACCGCGGACCTGTGGATTATGATTCCATCGCTCTAACCGACTGAGCTAAAGCGCCAAGAGACCAAGAGTATAGATTGAAATCCGCGGCTGTCGAGTCTCATGCCGGAAAGTTGTGGTCATGCTGCAACAAAGGTCGGCCCCCGTGGGGGAGTTCGTGGGGGCGGGGGCTGTGGGCCGTCGCTGTTCTTGATGAGGGTCAGGCCTGTGTGGCGTCGCGGGTTTGCCTGGGACGAAGCGGCCGGGGTCGGCACCTAAACTGGCCGGTGGTCCGCCATGTGGCGGCCATGAGGCGAAGCGCCGGGCTCGCGGCGCGCCAGGCCCCTCACCTTAGAACCCCGGAATCCAGGAGAAGCGATGAGCGAGACGATCAAGTACCTGCTGTCCGAAGACCAGATGCCCAAGGATTGGTACAACCTGGCGGCCGACCTGCCGGTGCCGGCGCCGGCGGTGCTGCACCCCGGCACGATGCAGCCGGTGGGTCCGGACGATCTCGCGCCGCTGTTTCCGATGTCGCTGATCATGCAGGAGGTGTCCACCGAGCGGCGCATCGAGATTCCCGAGCCGGTGCGCCAGGTCTTCCGCCAGTGGCGGCCTGCGCCGCTGTTCCGCGCCCGCGCGTTGGAGAAGGCGCTGGGCACGCCGGCGAAGATCTACTACAAGTACGAGGGCGTCAGCCCCGCCGGCTCGCACAAGCCCAACACCGCGATCCCGCAGGCCTTCTACAACGTCGAGGCGGGCATCCGCAAGCTGACCACCGAGACCGGCGCGGGGCAGTGGGGCTCGTCGCTGGCCTTCGCCGGCGCGCTCTTCGGCATCGAGGTGCAGGTCTTCCAGGTGCGGGTGTCCTACGACCAGAAGCCCTACCGCCGCGCGCTGATGGAGACCTACGGCGCGACCTGCGTGCCCTCGCCCTCACCGCTGACACAGGCGGGCCGCGCCATCCTGGAGAAGCGGCCCGATCACCCGGGCAGCCTGGGCATCGCGATCTCCGAGGCGGTGGAACTGGCCGCGCAGCGCGACGACACCAAGTACGCGCTGGGCTCGGTGCTCAACCACGTGCTGCTGCACCAGACCATCATCGGCGAGGAGGCGATCCTGCAGATGGAGATGGCCGGTGACGACCCGGATGTGGTGATCGGCTGCACCGGCGGCGGTTCGAACTTCGCCGGCATCGCCTTCCCCTTCATCGGGCTGCAGTTGCGCGGCGGGCCGAACGCCAAGAAGCGCCGCATCATCGCGGTGGAGCCGGCGGCCTGCCCGAGCCTGACGCGCGGCCAGTACGCCTACGACTTCGGCGACACCGCGCACCTGACGCCGCTGACCAAGATGCACACGCTGGGCAGCACCTTCACGCCGCCGGGCTTCCACGCCGGTGGCCTGCGTTACCACGGCATGGCGCCGATGGTGTCGCACGCCAAGGAGCTGGGGCTGATCGAGGCGGTGGCCTACCACCAGACCGGCTGCTTCGAGGCGGGCGTGACCTTCGCGCGCGCCGAGGGCATCGTGCCGGCGCCGGAGTCGAACCACGCCGTCAAGGGGGCGATCGAGGAGGCGCTGCGCTGCAAGCGCGAAGGCAAGTCCGAGACCATTCTCTTCAACCTCAGTGGCCACGGCCACTTCGACATGATGGCCTACACCGACTACTTCGCCGGCAAGCTGCAGGACCTGACCTACGACGAAGGCGAGCTGGCGCAGGCGCTGTCCGGGCTGCCGGCGGTGCCCGCATGACCGAAGACGCAGGCGTCCCGGAATGAACAAAGCCCGCCGATCGGCGGGCTTTTCGCTTCCGGGCGGAGCGGTTCAGCGCAGCATCGGCAGGCTGTCGCGCAGCACACGCGCGGCGCCCATGCCCACCGAGGCGCCGAAGCGCTTGGCCAGCCGCTCGGCGACGTTCTCCTTGGGCGTGTAGTCGATCACCTCTTCGGCCTTGACCACCTCGCGGGCGACGTAGTCCAGGTTGCCCAGGCCGTCGGCCAGGCCGAGCTTGACGGCCTCCTCGCCGTTCCAGAACAGGCCCGAGAAGATCTCGGGGTTGTCCTTCAATCGCTTGCCGCGGCCCTGCTTGACCACCGCAATGAACTGGCGGTGGATCTGATCGATCATCGCCTGCGCCAAGGCGCGGTGCTTGTCGGTCAGCGGCGTGAAGGGGTCCAGCATCGCCTTGTTCTCGCCGGCGGTGATCAGGCGGCGCTCCACGCCGAACTTCTCCATCGCACCGGTGAAGCCGAAGTTGTCCATCAGCACGCCGATCGAGCCGACGATCGAGGCCTTGTCGACGTAGATCGCATCGGCGGCCACGGCGACGTAATAGGCCCCCGATGCGCAGGACTCGTCGACCACCGCGTAGACCTTCTTGTTGTGCTTGGCCTTGAGGCGGCGGATCTCGTCGTTGAGGATGCCCGCCTGCACCGGGCTGCCGCCGGGCGAGTTGATGCGGATCACCACCGCCTGGGCACCCTGGTCTTCGAAGGCGCTCTTGATGCCGGAGATCAGGAACTCGGCGCTGGCCTGGCTCTCCGCAGAAATCTCGCCGCGCAGTTCGACCAGTGCGGTGTGCGGCCCGCTGGGCGCATTGGCGTGCTGGTCCTTGGTGACCAGGGCCCAGATCACCACGAGGGCGAGCAGGAACCAGCCCAGGCGCAGGATCAGGTTCCAGCGCCGCGTGTTGCGCCGATCGGCCAGGTACTCGCGGGCGAACTGCTCGAGCAGCGCGTCCACCGCTGGTCGACTGGCCTGGGTGGCGGGGGCGGCCTGCGCGGTCACCGCGGCGGCCCTGGGTGCGTCGGTGGGGGTGGCTGCGGCTGCGGCAGCCGTGGTCGATTCGGCGGCACTCGCATTCGGATCGGCGGGCGCGCTGGCGTTCGAAGTGGATTGGGGATCGTCGGGTTGCATGGCGATGTGGCCGTTGTCGACCACCCGGGCAATTTGGGGTGGGCGGTCAGTCGGCGCGCGGCTGCGTGGGTGCGGGCGTCAGATGGCGGTCAGGGTACCAGCGAACCAGCCCGTCGTGCTCGTCGACCTTCAGCGCTTTGAGCGAGCGCCCGGCGCAGGGGCCGGCGACGCAGTAGCCACTGGCGGGTTCGTAGGCGGCGCCGTGGATCGAGCAGAGGATCCAGCGGCCGCTGTCGTCGAGGAACTTGCCGGGCTGCCAGTCCATCTCGGCCGGGACGTGGGCGCAGCGGTTCAGGTAGCCGACCACGCGGCCGTCGAAGCGCAGCACGAAGCCGCGCACTGGCCGGCCGTATTCGAGCAGGTCGAAGACCTGAGCGTCGCCGGCCTCGGCCAGCGCGGTGGAGGCGCAAACCGGCTGCGGCGGCGCGAGGGCCTCGTCGTCGGGGGCGTCGGGCATGGCGTCCTCAGGCGTGGGCCAGCAGCCACTGGCGCAGCTCGGCCACGCTGTGGGCGACGTGCAGCGGCGCGTGGTCGGCCAGCTGTGCCGGCTCGTGCGCGCCATAGGCCACCGCGACGCTGGCGGTGCCGGCGTTGGCTGCCAGCTGCAGGTCGTGGGTGGTGTCGCCGATCATCAGCGTGCGCTCGGTGTCCACGCCCAGCTCGGCCATCAGCTCCATCAGCATCTGCGGATGGGGCTTGGACAGGGTTTCGTCGGCGGTCCGGGTGGCGTCGAACAGGCCGTGCAACTCGGCGTGCTGCAGCGCCTCGTTCAGGCCCTGGCGGCTCTTGCCGGTGGCCACGGCCAGGAAGTGCTGGCGCGCACGCAGTTCCTGCAGCAGCTCGGGGATGCCGCCGAACAGGCTCAGGCCCTGCTGCTCGCGAAAGTAGTGGTGGCGGTAGCGCCGGCCCAGCTCGGGGTAGCGCTGCACCGGCAGGCCGGGCACCGCGTGCTGCAGCGCGTCGTGCAGGCCCAGGCCGATGACGTACGCGGCCGCCTCCTGGCTGGGCTCGGGCACGCCCAGATCGCGGCAGGCGGCCTGGATGCAGCGCACGATCAGCGCGGTGGAGTCGAACAGCGTGCCGTCCCAGTCGAACACGATCAGGTCGAAGCGGCGGGGGCGCCAGGCGGGGGCGCCGAGGTCGGAGGCGGTCATGGGGTGGGGGCGGAGGCTGCGGAGGCGGCAGAGGCCAGGCGGACCAGCAGTGTCGCGCACTCCGGCGGCAGCGGGGCCTGCAGCTCGATGCGCTCGCCGGTCGCAGGGTGGTCGAAGGCCAGGCGCCGTGCGTGCAGGAACATGCGCTCGAAGCGGCAGCCCGGCAGCGCGGCGCCGCGCGCCAGCGCCTTGTTGAGCGCGAAGTCGCCGTATTTGTCGTCGCCGACGATGGGGTGCCCAGCCTGCTGCAGGTGCACGCGGATCTGGTGGGTGCGCCCAGTCTTGATGGTCACGTCCAGCAGCGTGAAGCCCGGCGCGGACGCGGGGTAGGTCTGGGCGATGCGCACCAGGCTGATCGAACGCTGGCCGTCGGGGTCGTCGGCGCCCACCGCGCGCACCCGGCGTTCGCCCGCGGCGTCGAGGTACTTGTGCAGCGCCACGTCGATCACCTTCAGCGATGCCGGCCAGGCTCCGATCACCAGCGCCGCGTAGGTCTTGCCGGTCTCGCGCTGGCGGAACTGGTCCTGCAGCGCGGTGAGTGCGCTGCGCTTCTTGGCCACCAGCAGGATGCCGGAGGTTTCGCGGTCGATGCGGTGCACCAATTCCAGGAAGCGCGCCTCGGGCCGGGCGCGGCGCAGCTGCTCGATCACGCCGAAGCTCACCCCCGAGCCGCCGTGCACCGCCACGCCGGCGGGCTTGTCGATCGCCAGCAGGTGCTCGTCTTCAAAAAGCAGCGGAAATTCGCGCGGTGGCACGGCCGCGTCGTCGCCCGTGGTCCGCTCGGCCAGGCGCAGCGGCGGCAGGCGCACTTCGTCGCCGATCTCCAGGCGGGTGTCGGCCTGGGCGCGGCCCTTGTTCACCCGCACCTCGCCGCTGCGGATGATGCGGTAGACCAGCGTCTTGGGCGCGCCCTTGAGTTCGCGCAGCAGGAAGTTGTCCAGCCGCTGGCCGGCGCTGCCCTCGTCGACGCGCAGGTGGCGCACCTGGGCGGCGGGCGCCGGAGCGGCCGCGGCCTTCGGGGCCAGCTGTGGCGCGGGCGTGACAGTGGTGGCCACGGCGCGTCGCCCCGGCTGTGCGGTCATGGCGCCGCGGCCGGCCGGCGCCGGTTTTCCACCCGGGCGGGGCTTGCGCGAGCTGGGGGAATCACGCCCTGTTCGGGCC
>DAOLLE010000182.1:0-6685 GCA_035331205.1 Burkholderiaceae bacterium | reverse complement strand
GTCATATGCTGGTGTTGCCATGAATATGTCTTATGTTTAATTGCCGTGTTAATAATAACGTGGTTTCCGCGCAGGGGCCAAGTCTTTTCTATTGCCATTGCCCAATCGAGCGCTCTGTCCGCCTGCGCACACCCTCACCCCACCAACCAGTTCTCAACCCCCAACCCCGGCACGCGCTCGAACTCGCGCAGGTTGTCGGTGACCACGGTGGCACCGTGGCGCTGGGCCTGGGCGGCGATCCACAGGTCGTTGGCGCCAATGGGGGTGCCGAGTCGTTCGAGGTGGCTGCGGATGCGGCCGTAGCAGGCGGCGGTTTCGGCGTCGAGGCCGAGCAGGGGCAGGCGGCGGGTCAGTTCGGCCAGACGATTCCGGTTGCGCTCGGCGTAGGCGCTCTTCTCGGCGCCGAATTCCAGTTCACCCAGGACGACGGTGGACAGCCGCAAGCTGTCCAGCGGGGTGGACTCCAGCCGCGCGCGCACGGCGGGGTGCCCCTTCAGTGCTGCGATCAGGATGTTCGTGTCCAGCAGGTAGAGCGCCGCCACGGGTCACTCGCCCAGTGCGGCGACGGGCTCCGGGGCCGGATCGGCCGGGGCCTGCAAGTCGATTTCGTCGGCATCGGCCCAGAAGTCGCGGAACGCATCGGCCGCCACGCGGGGGCGATCCGGCACCAGGCGGGCCACGACGCGACCGTGGCGGGTGACAGCGATCTCGTTGCCGGCCTCCACTTCGGCCAGGAGTGCCGAGAAGCTGCTCTTGGCTTCCACGACGGACACGTTTCTCATGGCGTCACCTCAAAAATGGCCAGATGGTCATTTTAGTTGGATCGGCTGAAGTTGGGTGCGTTGCCCGCGCCTGGACCCTGCAGGAGTTCGCTGGTGTGGTTTCCGCGCCTGCTCAACGCCACACCCCAGCAGCGCGAGCAGGTGGAGCTGAGCCCTTTCGGTCTGCACTGGGCCGCATTGGACGAAGACATCGCAGTGGCCGGGCAGCCGACTGGGCATGACCCACCCCGAGATCACCGAGATGCAGGCCCGCGCCGTCTTCGAGGCCGCGCTGAACGTGCAGGCCGAGGGCGGTGAGCCCTTCCCCGAGGTGATGATTCCGCTGGTCGGCAGCGTGCGCGAGTTCAACCCGCAGGCCGCGATCGTGCGCCAGACCGCCGAGGCCGTCTTCGCCGAACGCGGCGCGAAGGTGCACTACCTCGTCGGCACGATGATCGAAACCCCCCGCGCCGCGCTGGTGGCCGACAGCATCGGCCGCGCCGCCGAGTTCTTCTCCTTCGGCACCAACGACCTGACGCAGATGACCATGGGCTTCTCCCGCGACGACGCCGGCAGCTTCCTGCCGGAATACGTCAAGAAGGGCATCTACGAGCAGGACCCCTTCCGCTCCATCGACCAGAAGGGCGTCGGCCAGCTGGTGGAAATGGCCGCCCAGAAGGGCCGCGCCGTGCGCGCCGACATCGAGCTCGGCGTCTGCGGCGAACACGGCGGCGACCCGGCCTCGATCGGCTTCTTCCACAAAGCCGGGCTGAACTACGTCAGCTGCTCGCCGTTCCGGGTGCCGATCGCGAGGTTGGCGGCGGCGCAGGCGGCGGTGGGGTGAGGGGAGGCTGAAGGGAGGGTTGACAGACCAAATAAACGTTACAACAATAAATGCCAATGACGACTCGGTTCGTCTGGGACGATGCCAAGCGGGAGTCCAACCTGCGCAAACACGGGCTGGACTTCCTGGATGCGGTACTCGTCCTGGACAGCCCGTACCGACTCGATGTGGAGAGTTCGCGCGGCAGCGACGACCGGATCCAGTCCTTCGCCTACGTGTTCGAGGTGCTGACCGTGCTCACGGTGGTGCATCAGGACCGTGACCGTTCGGTGCGCATCATCAGCTTCCGGCCGGCCAGCGCCGTGGAAAGAGAGGTCTACCATGAGTGGCTCGAAACTCACTTCGATGACCCGCGCTGAACTGGCTTCAGCCAGGGCTGCCGGCCAGAGCCGCACGGCAGTGGCACAGGTGCAGGCTGCGTCGCCCTACGTCTGGGACGGCGTCGATGAGGACGATCGCCCTCTCAGCCGCGAAGAGATGCAGGCCGGCATCGAAGCAGCCGCCCGCCGCCGCAGAGGCCGCCCAGCCGGCGGCGACAAGGAGTCCACCACCATCCGCCTCGACCGCGACATCCTGAACACCTTCCGCGCCGAGGGGCCGGGGTGGCAGACGCGCATCAATGCGGCACTGCGGGAGTGGTTGGAGGGACGGGCAGAGAGTGCCGTCGAAGCAAGGAGCAAGACTTGACCCTGCCAACCACAGTCGCGCGACATCGCCCGCGCGCAGGCGATGGTCAAGGAACTGAAGGAGTGACGCCGTGAACCCGACGGCCGCCGAAAAGTTGGGGTTGGCACCCTATGACAGCGCCGACTACCTGCATGACGAAGAAGACATCACCGCGTATCTGCAGGCCGTGATGGCCGAGGACTCCGAAGACCCCGGCCTACTTGGCCCGCGCCCGCAACATGAGCCAATTGGCCCGCGACACCGGCCTCACGCGTGAAGGGCTGCGCAAGGCATTGGCCCCCGATGGCAACCCGAGTTACGCGACCGTCGCAAAGGTGGCGAAGGCTCTGGGTTTCCGGCTGACGTTGGCGCCTGCAGCGTCGGTCGCTGGCAATAGGCAAGACCGGACCTCATGAATCGCGGGACCTCTGGATGCCAACGGCAAGACCTGAACCGGCCCTGCGCCAGGAACTGAACCAGTGACGCCATGATCCCGAAGCAGCCGACATGTGGAGGAAGCAGCTCGATCCCCCTGCATCGGCGGCATACTGCTGCGATGGAGTTGCCCAGACTTCTTCAGCCTCTGCTGCGCCGTTGGCCGCTGTGGCTAGGCCTGCTCTGGACCGGATACTTCCTCTGGACGGCCTACCGCCGCTCGGCACGGGAGCGCATCAGCGCCATGGTCGATCCCCCGTATGTGTCCCCCGATAGGGTGGAGCACTTTCGCCACCTCTACGACTGGCAGACACCGCTGATGCTGGCGGCAATTCCGCTGTGTTTGTTTCTGGCTTGGAAAGTTACCCAACTGATTATCCAGCGCGGGGGCTCAAACGCCGCCCCTCGACCCCGCTCATAGGGAGAAAACGCCATGTCTGCTCCATCTACTTCATTTCGTGATCTTGTTCGGTCGGTTACTGGCGCTGCTGTGTCAGCCGCAGCCCTGCTCACTGCTTCGCCTGCTCAGGCACTTGATCTTACTCAAGTGGGGAGCGAAGGTGTGATCGGCGCATATTTATCGCAAGCTCTTCGCGCTAAGGGAGCTAGTGTTGTCGGTGAAGATCCAGGCTCTGCTGTTGGTGCGTTAGCCATTGATATAAAAAATACCTTGGCTATCCCTCAGTCAGTGGCCAAGGCGTATAGCTTCCCTAAGCAATATTCTCCGGATCTCTTGGCGTTTGCTTACGCCGTGCCAGCAAACGGGCAGGGTGATGTTTATGTGTGCGCGCATCGTGGTGGCAAGGCTGTGGGGTACTATAGACTCACCGATGGTAAAGCTCCGGTTGAGGCTGTTCAGTGGAGTGGCAACAATATTAGTGTGACTTTGCCGGATGGTCGGGTGAGGACAGCATGTGCAGATTTTGCTATTGCCGCCCGTGATGCCATGAATTCCGCTCAAGCCCCCGCTCAAGGCGGCTCAAAATAGGTGCGCCGCCTACCGGCGGCGAAGGCAGGAAGCAATCCGTCACGAGGGGCAGGTTTTGTCTTTTTGCCTCGATCCGCTCCAACGCCTCCCGCACCGTGACAAACGCCACCCCCTGGTGAGCGTCCATCGGCAGCAAGTGCTTCCGATCGCCCGTGACGATCAACTCAGTGCGAGCCGGAGCTCGGCGCGCACCTTGCGCACTTCTTCGACGATGTCCTGCTCGATCTGGGGTGTGAGCTCGTCCGCCGGCCCGCGCTGCCAGAGTGCCTGCAGCGCTTCACCGGCGCGACGGCGCAGCTGCTCGCGCAGCATGGCTTCCATGGGACGAAGGGTCAAGTCTTGTCTTTTGCCATCACCCCGGCGAATGCGTCTTCAGCCAGTCCTTCAACGCCGCATCGATGCGCGTCTGCCAGCCCGCACCGGTAGCCTTGAAGGCGTCCATTACCTCGGGGGACAGGCGGATCGTGGTGACCTGCTTGCGCGGCAAGCCGGTCGGAGGGCGGCCGCGTCGTACCAGTTTGGCGCCCTGGAATTCATCAGCCCGGACGAAGAAGTCGTCCGACAGTTCGGGCGCGTCGTCGGGGTCAACCCAGGTGGTGGGCGTAGCGGGCTTGTTCCCGTTCATTGGCTTTCCTGATGCTGATGATGCGGCGCGCCGGGCCACGGGGTGTCCAGACCAGCAGAACCATTCGTCCGTCCAGCGTGCCGACCGTGATGAAGCGATCCTCGTCGTACCTCTCGCGGGTGTCCTGCGCAGTGAAGTGGTGACCAGCGAAGACCTCTGCGGCACGCCGGAAGTCGAGCCCACGCTCGGCCAACGTCCTGTCGCGTTTGGCTGGATCGAACTCGATCTCCATCGGATTAATGTATTTACACTAAATAAAGCTGTCAAGGAGACGCGACGGGCGTCTGGCACGCAGCGCCGACAGCATGCAGGGCGCCGGGGTCAAGTCTTGCCTTTTGCCATCACTCCGGCGAGTGCGTCTTCAGCCAGTCCTTCAACGCCGCATCGATGCGCGTTTGCCAACCCGCGCCGGTGGCCTTGAAGGCGTCCATCACTTCGGGGGACAGGCGGATCGTGGTGACCTGCTTGCGCGGCACACCGGTCGGTGGGCGGCCGCGTCGTACCAGTTTGCTGCCCTGAAACTCGTCCGCGCGGTCGAAGAAGTCGTCCGACAGCTCCGGGGCATCGTCGGGGTCAACCCAAGCGGTGGGCGTAGCGGGCCTGTTCCCGTTCATTGGCTTTCCTCATGCTGATGATGCGGCGAGCAACACCGCGGGGTGTCCAGACCAGCAGCACCATCCGCTCGTCCAACAAGCCTACCGTGATGAAGCGCGTCTCGGTGTACGCCTCGCGGGTATCCTGTGCGGTGAAGTGGTGGCCGGCGAAGACCTCTGCGGCACGCCGGAAGTCGAGCCCGCGCTCGGCCAACGTCCTGTCGCGTTTGGCTGGATCGAACTCGATCTCCATCGGATTAATGTATTTACACTAAATAAAGCTGTCAAGGAGACGCGACGGGCGTCTGGCACGCGGCGCCGGCAGCATGCACACTTCACTGCATCCACCCGACCCTCCGCCAGGCAACGCCCATGCTCACCGTCCACGCCACACTGCTGCCCAACGGGCAGGTTCAGCTGCCGCCGGGTCTGGCCAAGGCGCGGCCGGTGCCGGTGCTGGTGACCATCCTGGAACCGGTGAACGACGCGGCGCAGCCGCCCGAGCCCGGCCACGTCGCGCTGGGCACGAGCCCAGAGGCTGTCCCGACTCAGGGCAGCATCGCCAACCTGATGGCGTTGCTCGCGTCCCCCACCTTCCAGTCGCTGCCCAAGGCCGACCCGCAGGAGCTGGAGGCGCACATCCAGGCGCTGCGCAACGACTGGAACGACGACTGATGCGCCGGGCCTACCTCGACGCCTGCCTGCTGATCCATCTGGTGGAGGGCGGCCATCCGCCGGCACTGGCTGCTCGGCGGTGGGTCTCTCGGCAGAGCGATGTGCAGTTGTGCGTCTCACCCCTGGTGAGGCTGGAAGTGCTGGTCAAGCCGCTGCGCAGTGGTGATTCACTCAGGGTCCAGGCTTATGAACAGGCCCTGGCCGGGCAACTGTGGCTGTCAATCGACGATGCCGTCTTCGCGCGGGCACTGAATCTGCGCTCCGAGCATGGACTGAAGACGCGGGACGCGCTGCACCTGGCCACGGCCCTGCAGCACGGCTACACCGAGTTCTGGACCAACGACAACCGGCTCACGAACGCGGCCGGCGCACTGGCCGTGAATGTGCTGGAGGCCCCCGCCTGAGGGCCTGCGCCGGCCCGCCAGGCGAGCGCTGATTCAGGTTCGTGAGCAGACTGAGGGTCAGGTCTTCCTTTTTGCCTTTGCCTGATGCAGTGCGGAAGGGCAGGGCGGAGCCGTGTGTGATCTTGGGGCCTAGACTCGCATCCGGCCGCGGTCCTGCGGCCTACCCCTGACCGGGTTTTCCGTCCCTTTGGGACGTCCCCCTGCGGAGTCCGTGATGTCCGTGATCCACCTCGTGGCGCTGCTGGCGCTGCTGCAATACCTCTTTTTCGGCGCGCTGGTTGGCCAGGCGCGGGTGCGCCACGGCGTGGAGGCGCCGGCCGTCACCGGGCACCCGCTGTTCGAGCGCATGTACCGCGTGCAGATGAACACGCTGGAGCTGCTGGTGGTCTTCCTGCCGGCGCTGTGGCTGGCGGCGCTGTACTGGTCGCCGCTGGGCATGGGCGCGCTCGGCGCGGTCTACCTGGTCGGCCGGCTGATCTACTGGCGCGCCTACACCCGCGACCCTGTGAGCCGCTCGCTGGGCTTTACGCTGAGCTTCCTGCCGATCGTGCTGCTGCTGTTGGCCGGGCTGGGCGGCGCGGTGATGGCGCTGCCGCAGTGATGGCGACGAATCCCCCGAGTCTTGCGGATACCCCGGCGCTGCTGCACTGGAGCGACGCGGCGGGCGCGGCGCAGCAGGCCGCCGGGCGCTCCG
>DAOLLE010000181.1:0-6706 GCA_035331205.1 Burkholderiaceae bacterium | reverse complement strand
CGTTGCGGTGTCGCTCCGTCGGGTGCCCCTGTGCATCGCCGTGCCGAGGACCGCGCAAGCGATCAGGCACGCCGGGGCATTCGCCTCAGGCCGGGCCTTCGAGGCAAGGGCCGCGACCCGGTGCCGAGCGCATCTGCTCGAGCGCCGCACCGACCGCGCCCTTGCCTCCCGGGCTCGTCCTGTTCCCGCCGATGTCCCCCCGATCGGACGCTGACACCGATCACCGCGCTCGCGCGCGCCACTGAACCCGGTCAGCCCTGGAGTTCCACGCCCCGACCGCAAGGCGGCCGGCGCCACATCACCCAACCGTCACCCGCATGGGGGCCCACGCCCCCGCCACGGGGTGCACGTGGTCTCCCTTCCCATCCAAGGAGTCCACGATGCACAGCACCAATGCCTGCCGTCAGGCCGGCGCCCCCGTCGGCTCGCCACGCACGGCAAGCGTCGACGCAGACCGAGCCCGACTCGGCTCGACGACGACCCCGTTCGTCATCGACGCCTCGTTCGACATCCCGGCCGGCCTGGATCTCCAGGACGATGCCGGCGCAGACAGCGCCGACAGCGCCATCGGCGCACCGGGCAGCACCCGCGAGGAGTGGGTGGAGGAGTGGAGCGAGGACGACATCGTCCTGCTGCACTGGCGCCTGCTGCAGGAGATCCGGCACCTGGCCGACCCGGCCACGCCGCTGGAGGAGAAGCTCGACACCCTGCGCTGGGTGTTCACCGAACGCGAGAAGGACGGCCTGCCGTTCTCGTTCGTGAACTGCCTGCGCGTGGTCGGCTGCAGCCCGCTGTCGCCGATCCCGTACTGCGGACTCGTCGACGCCGAGGAGGTTCGCGAGCGCATCCGCCATGGGCTGCAGGCCTGGCTGCACGCGACGCTGGCCCGCTACCCCGACTGGGTGCGCGAGGCCGTGGCGACCCACCCCGAATGGGTCGAGGCCCGGCTGACCCGCAATCCCCAGTGGATCAACGAGCAGCTCAAGCAGATGTCCGTGCAGGGCGACCTGTTCGCGTGATCACGCCCACCCCGGGCGCCGTGCCTCGGGCCGCGCCGACCGATCCGGTCAGGCCGCGGCGGCACGCGCCCATCCGTTCGAAGGAACTCACCATGCTCACGTTCAAGGAAGCCCTCTGCCTGCTGGCGATCGTCGTCGCCTACGGCATCACCGGGCGCATGGACTACGAAGACGCCCTGCTGATGGAGCAAGTCCGGCCGCAGACCGGCGCCGACTGCATCCATCCGCTCGAAGGCGACGACACCCTCCCGGAAGTGGGACCCACCGGGCACCCGCCGGTGGCCCGCCCCATCGAGGGCACCCGTCCGGAGGCGCCCTGCGTCCCGGACGCTGCGTCGGACCAGCCCATGCGGCTGACCCGGCACTGAGGGGAGCCGCCATGCACACCGATGCACGCCTGGTTCCCGGCCGCGTGCGCCTGCTGTCCGTGCAGGCGCCCGAGGACATCGAGTACCTCGTCAAGGAGAGCGAAGTGCTGACCGGTCGGTCCGGCCGCACCTTCGTCATCGCCGGTGCCGACCGGCTCGTCTACCGCGTCCACTGGCAGCCGCTCACCGAATCCGGTGGCCATGCCGCCGGGCCGGTGGTCGAGCGCCTCGGCCACCACGGCGAGGTCCTGAGTCGCCAGCACCTGCAGCTCTGGGAGTTCCTGGAGCACAGCCTCGTCGAGGCGCAGGCCGCCGGCCAGTTGTTCACCCCTCCGGTCCGCACGACGCCCTGATGGGCACCGATCCGCGCTGACCGGCCCACACACCCCGGCGGGTGCATCCCGCCAGGGGTGCTTCCGCCGGTTCTTCCCCCGATCGGGATGCCCCCGAAGGAGTCAACGATGAAGATCCAAGTCCGAATCAACGAAGAAGGCGCGCTGCGCAACCAGCGCCATGCCTTCAGCAACCGGTTCACCCTGGTGTCCGAGCTGCTGCAGAACGCGCGCCGTGCCGGCGCCCGCCTGATCCGGATCGACCACGATCCGCAGGCACAGATCCTGACCGTGCAGGACGACGGCCACGGCCTGGACGACTTCCAGAAGCTGCTCAGCTTCCACGAGTCGGGCTGGGACGCCGACACCTGCACGCAGGAGCGCCCCTTCGGCGTCGGGTTCTCGAAGTGCCTGTACGCCGCCTCGCGCTGCGTGGTGGCCTCGGGCCGGCGCCGCGTCGACATCGACACCGCGGCTGCACTGGCCAAGGCACTCGTCGAGGTCGAGGAGCGCCCCCTGGATGACGCGGTGACAGGCACCCGGGTCGAGCTGCACGGCGTCGACCTGCCGGACCTTGCGCAGCGCGTCGAGGAACTGTGCGCCGGGTTTCCGGTGCCGGTGTGGTTCAACGGCGAGCCGCTCAAGCGCGCCATGGCCGAGGCCCACCTGGCCACCCAGGCCAGCGCCATCGGCGCCGTGCACCTCGCGGGCACGCGCGACGGCCGGTACACCCACGACACCTGGGTGTTCCTGCAGGGTTTCTGCGTGCTGCGGCCGGCCTGGTCCACACGCGAGGACGTGAACGTCGTGCACCTGGACTCGCGCCAGTTCATGGCGCGCCTGCCGGACCGCGACCGCCTGATCGACGAGGACGTGCAGCGCCAGCGCATCGACACCGAGCTGAAGGCCTGCTGGCGGCGCACGCTGGAGATCGCCAAGGCCGAACTGCCGCCGCGCCACTTCATCGACACCTACTACGGCGTCATGCGCGGCTGGGGGCACCTCGACCTGCTGAACGACCTCGGCACCCTGCCGGCCGAGCTGTGCAGCCTGGTGTCGGGCTACCCGGTGCAGGTGGAGCATGGCGAGCGCCGCCATCTGACGCCGGTGCCGACCGCGCCCTCGCGCGAGGCCATCGAGTCGGGGGCCGTGCAGCTGGTGGCCCTGGACGACGTGGGCGACGACAACGCGCCGCGCTGGATGATGGCGCGCGCCCGCGGCTGGCTGGTGTTCGACTGGATCGGCGTGCATGCCGACCACTGGGTGATGCGCCACGTCCGCTTCCTCGAGGAAGAGGGTCAGCGCGTGACGCCGGTGGGCGAGAAGCTGCGCACGGCGCTGGAGGGCCGCTGGGTCTGGCCCACGGTCATCCTCTGCGAGAAGGTTCGCCTGCGCGTCGGCGACGACGAGACGCTGGTCAGCGACGCCGGGGTCTGCCACGACGGCAACCTGTACATCCCCGACGGCGAGACGACGGGCGCGCCGGTGGAACAGCTGTCCTCGTTCACCGACGAGCACGACCAGTTCCTGGATGCCGACCGCGACGCCGACCGTGACGCGCTGGCCGATCTGCTGCGCCTGCTGCGGGCGGTGGACCCGGTGCAGACGCTGGACTCGCTGCTGCAGTCCCTGCGGCTGGGCAAGTACCCGCTGCTGCACGGCAAGACCTTCCAGCTGACGGTGGGCGTGGGTCTCGCGCCCGGGCACACCGTCGATCTGGTCGACCACGCAGCCGCAGGCGGAGGAGCCCATGCAGGACGCTGACTACGCGGCCCGCATCGACGCCGTGAAGCAGCGCGCGCACGGCCGCTGGAGCGAGGTGCTGGCTGCGGCCGGCATCGAGGAGCGCATCCTCCGGCACCGCAACGGGCCCTGCCCGTCCTGCGGCGGGACCGACCGCTTCCAGTACACCGACAAGTTCGGCGAGGGCAACTACCACTGCCGGCAATGCGGCCCGGGTGGCGGCTTCAAGCTGCTGCAGGCCGTGCGGGGCGTGGACTTCCATGCCGCCCTGTGCGAGGTGGAACGCTGCCTGGGCGTGCTGCCGGCGGCGGCAGCCCGCGAAGCCGGTGCCCCGGCGGCACCGGGGGAGCGCATGCGCCGGCTGGTGCAGCGCATCTGGGACGAGGCGCGGCCGGTGGTGGCCGGCGACGAAGTCGACCGCTACCTGCGCGGGCGCGGGCTGACCCTGAATCGGCATCCGCCGGTGCTGCGGTTCCACCCGTCGCTCGGCTACTTCGAGAAGGGTGCGGACGGCAAGTCGCGGCAGATCGCGGCCTACCCGGCCATGCTGGCGCTGATCCAGGCGCCGGATGGTCAGGCCGTGACGCTGCACCGGACCTACCTGCGCGACGGCCGAAAGCTCGACGCAGCCGACGCGAAGAAGGTGCTCTCCGCGGGCATCCACGGCGCCGCCGTGCGTCTGTTCGATGCCGGCGCACAGCTCGCGCTGTGCGAAGGCATCGAGACCGCCTTGGCGGTGCACCTGGCCACCGGCAAGCCCGTGTGGGCCGGCATCAGCGCCGGCAACCTGGAGAAGCTCTGGGTGCCGGACACCGTGCGCGAGGTCTGCATCTATGCGGACAACGACGCCGGTGGCGACTTCGCCGGCCAGTGCTTCGCCTACGCGCTCGCGCGGCGGCTGAAGCGGGAGGAGAAGACCACCGGCCCGCGCCAGGTGCGGGTGTTCGTGCCGCGCCATGCGGGCACGGACTGGGCCGATGTGTGGTGCCAGCGTGCCACCGGCCCCGACCAGGGCCGGGGGCAGGCGACCGCATCGTCGTCGGCCGACCGGGCCTCGGGCAACCGGGTGGCCCTCGGTGGCTGAGGCAGAGGTCATGAAGCTTGGGGTGCGGCGAGCCACGGCGGGCCGCACCCGCTTTTTCAGCGGCACTGGACGGGTCGGCGCATGCCCTGCGCCACGACCTGCCGGTGCCGGCGAAAAGGTCAGGCGCCGTCGGCCATGCGGCCGACGCGCTCCCCTCGTCGTTTCCCGACTGGTAGCTGCCAGACCAGGTGACGCCTCCCGGCGCCACGAAGGCAGCCCTGGAGATCCCGCGCGACCGATGGCGACACCCGTGTCACCGACGTCGCGCCCCTGCCTCGCCGATGCATCGCCAATCCACCCAGGACGCGCTGCATGCGGCGAGTTGTTGTCGTCAACCCACTGCGGGGACCCGTGCCCCGACGTGGGCCGTGCCGTCCCCGCTTCTCACCCACCCCAACCCGATTGGAGAAAGTCATGAAGAGCGGACGTACCCTCGTGAGCCTGGCCCAGGAACTGGAGCGCCAGCTGCACTCGAAGAAGGACCTGATCGTGCCGTCGCAGCTGGTGCATCACAGCACCGGCGACGACGGCCAGACGCACATCATCGTCAACGAAGCCGGCAACCCGGTGCGCTACGGCGTCACGCCGCTGGCGCGCCGCCAGCTGGCCGACAAGCTGAAGATCCCGCACGCGTACTTCGAGCGCATGCGCGAGGAGCAACCGGTGCTGCTGGACCGCAACGTCAACACCTGGCTGCAGAGCGAGGACGACCGGCGCATGCTGCGCACCCTGGACGGCCAGGTGCGCGCGGTGCTGTCGGACCGCTACCGCCGGCTCGACAACTTCGACCTCGCCGAAAGCGTGCTGCCCATCCTGCAGCAGCTGCCCGACGTGCGTTTCGAGTCGGTCGAGCTGACCGAGACGCGCATGTACCTGAAGTGCATCACCTCGCGCCTGACCTACGAGATGGCGCCGGGCGACGTGGTGCAGGCCGGCGTGGTGATCTCGAACTCCGAGGTCGGCCAGGGCACGCTGTCGGTGCAGCCGCTGCTGTACCGGCTGGTCTGCCGCAACGGCCTGATCGCGGCCGACCGGTCGCTGCGCAAGACGCACGTGGGCCGTTCGCTCGGCACCGAGGACGAGGGCCTGCAGGTCTACCAGGACGACACCCTGCGTGCCGACGACAAGGCCTTCTTCCTGAAGGTGCGCGACGTGGTGCAGGCGGCGGTGTCGGAAGCGAGCTTCCGGCAGACGGCGCAGAAGCTGCAGAAGACGCTGAAGATCCCCCTCGTCGGCGACCCGGTGAAGACGGTCGAGGTTCTGGCCCAGCGCTACACGCTCAACGATGTCGAGCGCTCGGGCGTGTTGCGGCATCTGATCACCGAGGGCGAGCTCTCGGGCTACGGGCTGGTCAATGCGGTGACGCACTACAGCCAGGAGATCGACGACTACGACCGCGCCACGGAGTTCGAGGCGCTGGGCGGCAAGCTGATCGAGCTCGGCACCGCCGAGTGGAAGGGCCTGGCCGAAGCGATCTGAGCACGGCCTGAGCAGGCAGTCCGGCACGACGGCGAGCGGGGGCAACCCCGTTCGCCGACCGTGCCGGCGCCGACGTTGCACGGCGCCCCGACAAGGGCGTCGTTCACGCCGCACATCGAGTCATGCGGTCGCGCTCACGCATTCGCCGGAATTCGCCAGGGCTTGCGAGTGGCAATTCGGTAAGCAGATGCACAGGCCCGCGCCGCCCATTGAAGTCGACCTGTCGCCCACCCTATGCTGGCCGCACAGCGCCGGAACCATTCCTTCAGCCACCGCAACACGACCCGCATCCACCGACCAACCCCTCCACCCTGCCCTGCACGGGCTCGTGGTCCCCACGCGAGGACGCACCATGAACCAGGTCCAGCTCTCCGATGTGCAGATCGCCAACCTGACCCTGCTGCTCACCATCCGCGACGGCATCCTCCACGACCGCACGGCGGCGTGCTGCCGCTTCTCGCTCGACGCGATCCAGGCCGAGCGGCTCGGCACGATGAGCGTCCAGCAGCTGATGGCCATCGTGGCCAACCTGGGTGACGCCACGCTCTTCCCGCCGCGCCGCGACCTGGTCAGCCTGCTCGACACACCGCTGCCGCTGGTTCGACCGCTGGCCGCGGTCCACGCCCCCCGCCATGTGACGGCCAGTTCGGCCGCCTGACGCTCAGTTGCCGGGTCATTGGC
>DAOLLE010000180.1:0-6715 GCA_035331205.1 Burkholderiaceae bacterium | reverse complement strand
CCTGCGCGAGCGCCGCGCCGACGAGCTGCGGCCCGAGCCGGCCCTGGTCGGCCATGGCATGGGCCTGGGCTTCCTGCTGCAGGCGCTGCCGCAGTTGCGCGTGGCCGATGCGCCGCCGCTGCGGCTGCGCATCCTCACCGCCGAGATGGCCGGGCTGCGCAGCTTCGACCCCTGCCTGTCGCCCGAGGTGGGCCGGGCTGTCGATGCGGCGGTGGAGTGGCTGAAGGGCTGGATGGCCGCCGACGCGGAGGGCGCTTGTGACTGATGCCCCGCGCGCCGACCCGGTGGCGATGCTGCGGCTGGAACTCGAGTCGCTGCGCCTGGCCAATGCGGCGCTGGAGGACCAGCTGCTCGCCGGCGCCGAACAGGCCGAGGCCATGTTCGTCGCGATGGAACGGCAGCGCAACGCGCTGCGCGATGCGCATGGGCGCGAGGTGGCGCTGTCGGCCTACGCACAGCGCATCATGGACACCGTCGGCGGCGTGGTCATCGTGCTCGACGCCGAGGGGCGCCTGCGCCAGTGCAACCGCCATTGCCAGGCCCAGCTGTGGCCGCTGGGCGAGGACGAAAGCATCGACGCGCTGCTGCACCCGCAGGATCTGGCGGCCCTGACCGCCGCGCTGCCGCGCCTGCCCTGGCGGGTGCATTCGGTGCTGTTCGAGAGCCTGCGCCGCCAGGGCCAGTACCACGCCGAGCACCGCCTGACGATGCGCGACGGGGGGCACCGCTTCCATCTGGTCGAAGCCGCGATGCTCTACAGCCCGCAGGGCAAGGAGGAGGGGGCGGTTCTCAGTGCCACCGACATCTCGGCGCTCAAGCAGCGGGAGCTGGAGCTGCGCAGCAGCGACGCGCGCTTCAACGTGGCCGAGCGCGTGGCCCACGTGGGCAGCTGGGACCTGGATGTCGCCTCCGACGCGATGAGCTGGTCGACCGAGATGTACCACCTGCTCGGAGTGGACGAGGCGACCCCGCCGGCTCGCGAACTGCTGCGCGCCGCGATCCACCGCGACGAGCGCGCCGCGGTGCTGGCCGCGCTGGCCGAGGCGGTGGCGCAGCGCCGACCCTTCGACCTGGAGCTGCGCCTGGACACGCCGGAGGGGGCTGCGCCGCGATGGGTGCACCTGCGCGCCACGGTGACCTACGGGGACGACGGTCGGCCGCTGCGGCTGGTCGGCACGATGCAGGACATCACCGCGCGCCGACTGGCCGAAGATGAGCTGCGGTTGGCCGCCAGCGTCTTCGAAAACAGCCTGAACGCGATCCTGATCGCCGATGCGCAGGGGGTCATCCGCAAGGTCAACCGCGCCTTCACCGTCATCACCGGCTACAGCGCGCGCGAGGCGGTGGGCCAGACCACCCGACTGCTGCATTCCGGCGAGCAGGACGAGTCCTTCTACGCCGAGATGTGGGCGGCGTTGAACGACCACTCGCGCTGGGAGGGCGAGCTGGTGAACCGCCGCAAGGACGGACGGCATTTCGTGGTCTGGGAGAGCATCGTCGCCGTGCGCAACCCCGCCGGCGAGGTGACCTCGTACATCGGCCTGTTCTCGGACATTTCGGAGCAGAAGGCCGCGGCCGAGCGCATCCGCCAGCTGGCGTTCTACGACGTGCTCACCGGCCTGCCCAACCGGGCCCTGCTGCTGGACCGCTGCGAGCACGCCATCGCGCGCGCCGCGCGCGAGGAGCGCCGACTGGCGGTGCTCTTCCTCGACCTCGACCGCTTCAAGCACATCAACGACAGCCTGGGCCACCCGGTGGGTGACGCGCTGCTGCAGGCCGTGGCGCATCGCCTGCGCGACGTGCTGCGCGGCTACGACACGATCGCCCGCCTCGGTGGCGACGAATTCGTCGTGCTGCTGGAGGACATCGGCTCGCCAATGAATGCGCAGATGGTGGCCCAGCGCATTGTCGAGGCCTTCCGTGAGCCCTTCTGCCTCGACGAGCACAGCCTGTCGATCGGCACGACGGTGGGCATCAGCCTCTTCCCGGACCACGGCAGCGACGTCACCAGCCTGTTCAAGTACGCCGACCTGGCGCTCTACCAGGGCAAGGACGGCGGGCGTGGGGACTTCCGCCTCTTCGAGCCGCGCTTCAACGACGTGGCGCGCCAGCGCATGCAGCTCGAGCGCGAGCTGCGCGGCGCGCTGGAGCGCGACGAGCTGACGCTGCACTACCAGCCGCTGCTGACCTTGCCCGACGCACGGCTGGTCGCGGCCGAGGCGCTGCTGCGCTGGACGCACCCCGAGCTGGGGTCGGTGTCGCCGGCGGAGTTCATCCCGGTGGCCGAGGACAGCGGCCTGATCGTCCCGATCGGTGCCTGGGTGCTGGAGCAGGCCTGCCGGCAGGCGCGCCGCTGGCTGGACGAGGGGCTGGGGCTGGAGGTGATCGCGGTCAACCTCTCGGGCGTGCAGATCCAGCGCGAGGACCTGGTCGATCTGGTGGCCCGGGTGCTGGAGCGTACCGGGCTGCCGGGTCGGCACCTGGAGCTGGAGATCAGCGAGGCCTACCTGCTGCGCCACGCCGAGCGCGACCTGCAGCGGCTGACGCGGCTGCGTGAGCTGGGCGTGTCGCTGGCGCTGGACGACTTCGGTACCGGCCAGACTTCGCTCGGCCACCTGCGCCGCCTGCCGGTCAGTCGGCTCAAGATCGACCGCAGCTTCACCAACGACATCGACCGCGATGCCGCTGGCACGACCGTGACCGGCGCCATCATCGGCCTCGGCCACGGCCTGGGGATGACGGTGGTGGCCGAGGGCGTCGAGACCGCCGAGCAGGAAGCCCGCCTGATCCAGCAGGGCTGCGACCTGGTGCAGGGCTTCCGCTACAGCCGGCCGCTGCCGGCCGAGGCCTTCGAGGCGTTTGTGCGCGGGCGGTGAGGCCTTACAGCCCGGCCGCTGCGCGCAGCGCCTGGGCTTTGTCCGTTCTCTCCCACGTGAACTCCGGCTCTTCGCGGCCGAAGTGGCCGTAGGCCGCGGTCTTGGCGTAGATCGGGCGCAGCAGGTCGAGCATCTGGATGATGCCCTTGGGGCGCAGGTCGAAGTGGGCTTCCACCAGCTTGGCGATCTGCTCGTCGGGGATGACGCCGGTGCCTTCGGTGTAGACCGTGATGTTCATCGGTTTGGCCACACCGATGGCGTAGGCCACCTGCACCTGGCACTGGCGCGCCAGGCCGGCGGCGACGACGTTCTTGGCGACGTAGCGGGCGGCGTAGGCGGCCGACCGGTCCACCTTCGACGGGTCCTTGCCCGAGAACGCGCCGCCACCGTGCGGGCAGGCGCCGCCGTAGGTGTCGACGATGATCTTGCGCCCGGTCAGGCCGCAGTCGCCCTGCGGGCCGCCGATGACGAAGCGCCCGGTCGGGTTGATCAGGTAGCGCGTGTTCTGCAGCCACTCGGCGGGCAGCACCGGCTTGATGATCTCCTCGATCACCGCCTCGATGAAGCTGGCCTTCATCTTGGTGGGCGTCTCACTCTGGTCCGGGCTGTGCTGGGTGGACAGCACCACGGTGTCGATCGAGTGCGGCTTGCCGTCGACGTAGCGCATCGTTACCTGACTCTTGGCGTCCGGGCGCAGGAAGGGCAGGCGGCCGTCCTTGCGCAGCTGGGCCTGGCGCTCGACCAGGCGGTGCGCGTAGTGGATCGGCGCGGGCATCAGCTCGGGCGTCTCGTCGCAGGCGTAGCCGAACATCAGGCCCTGGTCGCCGGCGCCGGTGTTCAGGTGGTCGTCGGAGGCGTGGTCCACGCCCTGGGCGATGTCGTTGCTCTGCTTGTCGTAGGCCACCAGCACCGCGCAGCCCTTGTAGTCGATGCCGTACTCGGTGTTGTCGTAGCCGATGCGCTTGATGGTGTCGCGCGCGGTCTGGATGTAGTCGACGTGGGCGTTGGTGGTGATCTCGCCGGCCAGCACGACCAGGCCGGTGTTGGTCAGCGTCTCGGCCGCCACGCGGCTGCGTGGATCCTGCGCGAAGATCGCGTCGAGGATGGCATCGGAGATCTGATCGGCCACCTTGTCGGGGTGACCTTCGGAGACGGATTCCGAGGTGAAGAGGAAGTCGTTCGCCACTTACATAAACTCCTGAGGTTGAACACAAGGACTTCGGCAATTCGCCTGGGTCTACGGGGTTCGGTCGGAGACAGCGGCGAACGCTTTAGCGGTATTTCGTTCATCCTCCCGGGAGGGTGGATGCGTGCCGGCAATCCGTGGATCGCTGGCCCGTCGCCCCGCAAGTTGTTCCTTAACTCGGCGATGGCCGGAATTCTAGACCTGTGATCCAGACCGTATTCAGACTCGCGGCGCGGTGGCCGCTGGGACTTTTGCACCGTTTCGGCACTTTGTTGGGCTGGCTGGCCTTCTGGGGCTCGCCCACCTACCGCCGGCGCCTGCGCGCCAACGTCGCCCAGGCGGGATTGACCTGGGCGAGCGCATGCGGCGCGGTGGCCTCGGCCGGGCGCATGGTGGCCGAGCTGCCCTGGCTGTGGTGCCGGCCCCACGACCAGCCGCTGGGCGACTGGGTGCGCTGGGAGGGCGCCGAGCAGGTCGAGGCCGCGCTGGCCGAGGGCCGCGGCCTGCTGATGCTCACGCCGCACCTGGGTTGCTTCGAGGTGATCGCCCAGGCCTACGCCGAGCGCTGGGGCGCCGCCAGCCCGATCACCGTGATGTTCCGCCCCTCGCGCCAGCCCGCGCTGCGCGAGCTGGTGGCGCAGTCGCGCAACCGCCCGGGCCTGCTCACCGCGCCGGCCAACCTGACCGGCGTGCGCCAGATGATCCGCTCGCTGCGCAAGGGCGGCACGGTGGGCCTGCTGCCCGACCAGGTGCCGCCGCAGGGCATGGGCGTGTGGGCGCCCTTCTTCGGCCGCGAGGCCTACACGATGACGCTGGCCTCGCGCCTGGTGCAGCAGACCGGCGCGGCCTGGCTGCTCTTCGCTGCCGAGCGGCTGCCCGGCGGGCGGGGCTACGTCATCCGCGTCTCGACCCCGGCTGAGGCCATGCCCGGCAGCGTGGCCGACCCCTGTACCGGCGTCGACGCCGACGAGGTCACCCGCCGCGCCGCCGCGGTGGTCAACCGGGCGATGGAGGGGCTGATCCGTGCCCGCCCCGACCAGTATCTCTGGGGCTATCACCGTTACAAGCAGCCCCGCAGCGCGGAGAATGCGCCCGCCGGGGCAGAGGGCTGAGCGCCGCCGGTCACCGGCCCTGCGACCTCCTCAACCGACCGACGACCCACCACACGCCATCCATGAGCGGGGAAACTTCCAAGGCGCCCTGGCGCCAACGCCTCGGCCGTGCCGCCACGCTGGCGGCCTCGCGCGCGCTGCTGGGCCTGGTCTGGCTGCTGCACTGGCTGCCGCTGGGCGCGATCGACCGGCTTGGCCGCGGCCTGGGGGCGCTGTTGTGGCGCCTGGGCCACTCGCGTCGGCGCGTCGCGCTGCGCAACCTGGCGCTCTGCCTGCCCGCGCTCAGCCCCGCCGAGCGCGAGGCGATCGCGCGCTCGCACTTCGGCTGGCTGGGCCGCAGCTTCCTGGAACGCTCGCTGCTCTGGTACGCCTCGGGTGAGCGGCTGCAGCGGCTCATCCACGTCGAGGGTGACGTGAAGCTGGCCGAGCGCAGCGAGCGCCCGGTGATGTGGCTGGTGCCGCACTTCCTGGCGCTGGACGTGGCGGGGGTGGGCATCCTGCTCAACCAGAACCGCCGCGCCGGCTCGATCTACCAGGCCCAGAGCAACCCGGTCTTCGACGCCGCGATGCGCGCGGGGCGCCTGCGCTTCGGCAACGCCGAGATCTTCCCGCGCAGCGACAGCGCCAAGCCGCTGATCCGCGCGATCAAGCGCGGCGACGCCTTCTTCAACCTGCCGGACATGGATTTCGGCGCCAAGGACGCGGCCTTCGTGCCCTTCTTCGGCGTGCCCGCGGCCACACTGCTGGCGCCTTCGCGCATGGCCCGCCTGCTCGACATGGTGGTGCAGCCGGTGGTGGCGGAGATGCTCCCCGGCGGTCAGGGCTGGAAGCTGCGTTTCCTGGAACCCTGGGCCGACTTCCCCACCGCCGATGCCGAGGCCGACACCGCGCGCATGAACCGCTGGATCGAGGGTGAGATCCTGCGCAACCCCAGCCAGTACCTCTGGGTGCACAAGCGCTTCAAGACCCGGCCGCCGGGCGAGCCGGGGCTGTACTGAGCGCTTCAGCCGATTCCGCCGTGCCCAACCGAGCGGACGTGGGGCGGGCGACGCTGAACCACCACAGCGTCAGCGCCGCTGTCCAGGCGTAGGCGACGGTCAGCAGCGTCCAGCCCAGCTCCTCGGTGGGGCTGCCGTAGTGCTGGCCCAGCACCAGCGCCGACGAGGAGATCGACGCGTGCACCAGCACCGAGGCCAGCAGGCTGGCGCTGCTGCGCAGGTGCACGCAGGTCAGCAGCAGCGACCAGGCCGTCAGCAGCCCGGGGCCGAGCAGCAGCATCAGCGCCCAGAAGGCCCAGCCCTCGCCGGCGACGCCGAAGTAGTCCGCGTAGCCGTGCCACAGCCCGCCCCAGACCAGCCCGACCAGCAGGGCCGCGCGCAGTGGGGTCGTGACGCGCAGCAGGCTCGGCAGCAGCACGCCGCGCCAGCCGATTTCCTCCATCAGCCCGGCCGACAGGCCCAGCGCCAGGCCAGGGCCGATCAGGCCGAGCACGCCGCGCCAGCCGATTTCCTCCATCAGCCCGGCCGACAGGCCCAGCGCCA
>DAOLLE010000179.1:0-6726 GCA_035331205.1 Burkholderiaceae bacterium | reverse complement strand
CCGGCGCCCGACTACCTGCCCGACCCGGAGAGCTGCCTGCTCACCGGCATCCTGCCGCAGACTTGCCTGGCGCAGGGGCTGCCCGAGCACGCCTTTGCCGACGCGATCCTGGAGCAGCTTGCCCGTCCGGGCACGGTGGGCGTGGGCTACAACTCGATCCGCTTCGACGACGAGGTGACGCGCCACCTTTTCTGGCGCAACCTGATCGACCCCTACGGCCGTGAGTGGCAGAACGGCTGTGGCCGCTGGGACCTACTGGACGTGCTGCGCTGCACCTGGTCGCTCCGCCCCGAGGGCATCCAGTGGCCGACGCACCCCGACGGTCGGCCGAGCTTCAAGCTCGAGGAGCTCACGGCCGCCAACGGTCTGGCGCACGAGGCCGCGCACGATGCGCTGTCGGACGTGCGCGCGACGCTCGACCTGGCGCGCCTGGTGCGCGAACGCCAGCCGCGGCTGTGGGACTTCTGCCTGAAGCTGCGCAGCAAGCAGGCCGTGCTGGCCGAGATGGGCGTGGGCCGGCCCTTCCTGCACATCTCGGGCATGTACGGGCCGGAGCGCGGCTGCCTCGCGGTGGTCTGGCCGCTGGCGCCGCACCCGACCAACAAGAACGAGGTCATCGTCTGGGACCTGGCCGAGGACCCGGCCGAGCTCTTCACGCTCAACGCCGAGGCGATCCGCCAGCGGCTTTTCACCCGTGCCGAGGACCTGCCTGAGGGCCTGCGCCGCCTGCCGATCAAGACGATTCACATCAACAAGTCGCCGATCGTGATCGGCAACCTGAAGACGCTGACGCCCGCCGCGGCAGCGCGCTGGGGCGTGGACGTCGATGCCGCGCTGCGCCACGCCGAGACGGCCGCGCGACGTGGCGCCAGCCTGGGCGGGCTCTGGGACGAGGTCTTTGCCCGCCCGGTGGCGGCCGGCACGCCCGACGTGGACGAGGACCTTTACGGCGGCTTCATCGGCAACGCCGACCGCCGCACGCTGGAGCGCCTGCGCGCGCTGGCGCCCACCGAGCTGGCCGAGCGCCACCCGGCCTTCGAGGACGGCCGTCTCGACGAGCTGCTGTTCCGCTTCCGCGCCCGCAACCACCCCACCACGCTCAGCGCCGAGGAGGCCGCGCAGTGGCAGGCGCACTGCGCCGAGCGGCTGCACGCCGGGGCGGGCGGCGCGCTGACGCTGGCCGCCTTCTTCGAGCGCATCGACCAGCTCGGTGACGGCCTGGCCGAGGACGACGAGCGTGGCCAGGCCATCCTGGGCGCGCTCTACGACTACGCCGAACACATCGCGCCCGAGGCCCCCTGAGCCTCCGAAGCGCCTGTTCTGACTGAATTCTGAGAACCTGACCATGACCATCCAGTGGTTCCCTGGCCACATGGCCTCCACGAAGCGCGCGATCGCCGAGCGCATGAAGGCCGGCATCGACGTCGTCATCGAGATGCTCGACGCGCGCCTGCCCGGCTCCAGCGCCAACCCGCTGCTGAGCGACCTGACGCGCAGCAAGCCGGCGCTGAAGATCCTCAACAAGCAGGACCTGGCCGACCCCGCCTGCACCGCCGCCTGGCTGGCCCACTACAACGCGCTGCCCGGCACCCGGGCGATCGGGCTGGACGCGAGCGAGACCGCCCCCGCGCAGCGCCTGATCGCCGCCAGCAAAGAGCTGGCGCCCTTCCGTGGCGGGCTGGTCAAGCCGCTGCGCCTCCTGATCTGCGGCGTGCCCAACGTCGGCAAGTCCACGCTGATCAACACCCTGGCCGGCAAGCGCGCGGCCAAGACCGGCGACGAGCCGGGCATCACCAAGCAGGAGCAGCGCATCGCGCTGGCCAGCGACGTCTACCTCTACGACACGCCGGGCATGCTCTGGCCGAAGATCCTGGTCGACCAGAGCGGCTACAACCTGGCCGCCAGCGGCGCGGTGGGGCGCAACGCGCTGGAAGAGGAGGTGGTCGCCGCCGAGCTGCTGGGCTACGTGCGCCGCCACTACCCCGGGCGCATCGAAGCGCGCTACAAGCTGGGCGACCCGCCCGGCAAGCCGGGCAGCCAGGGCGCACAGGCCGATCTGGCGGCGCTCAACGACGCCGAGCTGCTCGAGGCCATTGGCCGCCGCCGTGGCGCGGTGATGGCCGGCGGGCGCATCAACGTCCAGAAGGCCGCCGAGATCGTGCTGACCGAGTTCCGCAGCGGCGCGCTGGGCCGCATCTCGCTGGAGACGCCCGAGGAGCTGGCCGCGTGGACCGAGGTGGCGCTGGCCGCCGAGGTCGAGCGGGAGCGCGAGCGCGCCACGCGGCGCCGGCGCGGACGGGCCGCCCAGTTCGAGGACGAGGCGCCTGAGGGCCACGGCGACGACGCCGACACGCCTTGACCTGCACCAGCCTCGCCGCCATCTGACGCGCCTACACTGGCCGGCGTTGTCCGAACCCGTGTCCTTCCCCGCCACCCCGACGAGAGCACAGCCATCATGACCCGAGTTGTCATCAGCGGCACCGGCCTGTACCAGCCGTCCGAAGTCATCACCAACGCGGAGCTGGTCGAGGCCTTCAACGCCTACGCCGCGCTGCAGAACGAGAAGAACGCCGCCGCGATCGCGGCCGGCACGATGACCGCGATCGAGCCCTCCAGCGTCGAGTTCATCGAGAAGGCCTCGGGCATCAAGCAGCGCTACGTGCTGGACAAGGCCGGCGTGCTCGACCCGACGCGTATGTACCCGCGCTTCCAGGAGCGGCCCGACGACCAGCTCTCGCTGATGGCCGAGATTGCCGCCGATGCGGCGCGCAAGGCGCTGGCGGCGGCGAACAAGACCGGCGCGGACGTGGACATGGTGATCTGCTCGGCCGCCAACATGCAGCGCGCCTACCCGGCGATGGCGGTGGAAATTCAACAGGCCGTGGGCGCGCGCGGCTTCGGCTTCGACATGAACGTGGCCTGCTCCTCGGCCACCTTCGGCATCGAGCAGGCGGTCAACGCGGTCAAGGCCGGCACCGCGAAATGTGTGCTGATGGTCAACCCGGAGATCACCTCGGCGCACCTGGAGTGGCGCGACCGCGACTGCCACTTCATCTTCGGCGACGTCTGCACCGCGGTGGTCGTTGAGGCGGCGGACACCGCCACCTCCGCCGACCAGTGGGAGGTGCTGGGCACCAAGCTGGCCACGCAGTTCTCCAACAACATCCGCAACAACTTCGGCTTCATGAACAGCTGTGAAGACAGCGATCCGAACGCGCGGGACAAGAAGTTCCGCCAGGAGGGCCGCAAGGTCTTCAAGGAAGTCGTGCCGATGGCCGCGGCGCACATCGCCGAACACCTGCAGGCGTTGGCCTTCGAGCCCACGGCGGTGCGGCGCTTCTGGCTGCACCAGGCCAATCTGGGCATGAACCAGCTGGTGATCAAGAAGCTGGTCGGTGCGGAGGCCAAGGCCGGCGACGACATCGCTCCGCTGATCCTGGATACCTACGCCAACACGGCGTCGGCCGGTTCGATCATCGCCTTCCACGAGCACCGCGCCGATTTGGCGGCGGGTGACCTGGGCGTGATCTGCTCCTTTGGTGCCGGCTACTCGATCGGCAGCGTGATCACGCGCAAGCTGTGAGCGCTTCGCCCGCGGGCGATGCGGCCGCCGCGGCGGTATCCACCGGAAGGGCGGCCAAGGCGGCCAGGGCGGGCAGGGCCGCATCGGCTTGCCAGCGCGCCAACCAGTCTTCCGCCGGCCCCGGCTTGCCGTAGAGGTAGCCCTGCAGGATCACGCCGGGCGCGCGCTCGGCCAGGAAGCGGGCCTGCGCCTCGGTCTCCACGCCCTCGGCCACCACCTTCAGCCGCATGTGTCCGGCTACCGAGAGGATGGTCTCCACCAGCGCGGCATCGTCGGCGCGCTGCGGCGCCTCCTGGATGAAGGCCTTGTCGATCTTCAGCTCCGAGATCGGCAGGCGCTTCAGGTAGGCCAGCGAGGAGTAGCCGGTGCCGAAGTCGTCGATCGAGAAGTGCAGCCCCAACTCGCGCAGCGCGCGCATGCGAGCGATGGTTTCCTCGACGTCGCCGATCACCAGGCCCTCGGTGATTTCCAGCGTCAGCAGGCGCGGGTCGATGCCGGAGTCGGCGAGCAGCTGCTGCATCCAGGCGACGAAATCCGGTTGGCGGAACTGCCGCGGGCTGAGGTTGACCGACAGCACCAGGGCCTGCCCGGCCGCGGCGGCCTGGGCGATGAGCCGGATCGCCTCGACGAAGACCCAGCGACCCAGCCCGACGATCAGGTCCGACTCCTCGGCGATCGGGATGAACAGTCCCGGCGACACCGAACCCAGGCGCGGGTGCTGCCAGCGCAGCAGCGCCTCGGCGCCGCACCAGCGGCCCTGGGCGTCGACCTGCGGTTGCAGGAACAGGCGCAGCTGGTCACCGACCAGGGCCTCGTGCAGGCCGCGCTCGATGTCGAAGCGGCGCTGCGCGGCGTCGCCCATCGAGGCCTCGAAGAAGGCCACGTTGCCGCCGCCCTGCGCCTTGGCGCGGCTCAGCGCGGTGGTGGCGCGCTGCTGGGCGCCGGCCACGCTGTCCTGCGCGTCCGACGGCGCCAGCGCGATGCCGATGCTGGCGGTCACCGCGACCTGGTCCCCACCGCTCAGCGGCAGCGGGCGCAGCAGCGCCTCCTGGGCGCGGCAGGCGAAGGCGTAGGCCACGTGGCCGGCGCTGGCCGGGTCGCCCTCCAGGTCGGGCAGCAGGACGATGAATTCGTCGGTGCCCAGCCGCGCCACGACCTCGCCGTTGCCGGTCAGGCTGCCCAGCCGCTCGCCCACGGCCTGCAGCAGCCGGTCGCCGGCGGCTTGGCCCCGGGCCTCGTTGACGGTCTTGAAGCGGTCGATGTTGAGCTGCACGAGCCCGACCAGGCGCTGGCTGCGGCGCGCCTGGGCCATCAGCCCGGCCAGGCGTTCCTCGACCTGCGCGCGGTTGGGCAGTCCGGTGAGGCTGTCGTGCAGCGCGAGGTGGCGCAGCCGGGCCTTGGCCTCGTGCAGCGCGGTGATGTCCTGGCGCAGCCAGACGTGGTGCGTCACCCGCCCGTCGCTGTGCTGCATCGGGCTGACCCGCATCGCCTCGACGCGCGGCAGGCGCTCGTCGCGCTGGCTGCGCAACTCGCCCTGCCAGGAGCGCCCGGCCGTCAGCGCGGCGCGGATGGTCTGCACCGTGGCCTCGCCCGCGTCCTGCGCGGTGAGCTCCCAGGCGTTGAGGGCCGCGCCGGTTCCATCGGGGTCGGTGAGGCGGGACTGGGTCGCGAGGCGCAGCTGCTGCTTTGCCGCCGGGTTGGCGTATTCGATGTGGCCGTCGAGGTCGGTGATCAGCACGCACTCGGGACTCTGTTCGATCACCTGCGACAGCTTGCGCAGCTCGCCCTCGCGCGCGCTCAGCGCGGTCGAGACCTGGCGCTCGCGTTCGATGCGGTGGCGATAGCTGCGGCGTGCCAGCAGACTCATCGCGGCGCACAGGCCGAAGATCACGAGGGTGTAGACCTCGGCGATGCGGGCGTTGTACGGCGGCGTCGGGCCGAACCAGCCCAGCGGCTCGGCCTGTGCCGCGACCACGTACAGCGTGGTGCTGGCCAGCGTCATGGCCAGGGTCAGGCGCTCGCCGAGCATCCAGGCCGCCCCGCTGATCAGCACCAGGAAGGTCATCCAGTTGATGTTGTGCACGCCCCCGCGGGTGCCCAGGAAGGCCACGTTGAGCAGCCAGCCGCCCCACAGCAGCAGGTTGGCCGCCGGTCGGTGCCGGCCCAGGCGCACCAGCCACAGTGCGGCGAGCGAGGTGAGGGCGAAGCCGCCGTTGAGCGCCAGCGCCGCATCGAAGCGGCCGCTGTGCTGCAGGCGCAGCAGGCCCAGCGTCAGCCCGGCCATCGTGCCAACGCCGGCGATCACCGACAGCAGCCGGCCGATGAGATGGTCCGAGTGATGATTCTCCGCCGCGTCCGCCTCGGGTCGGTCGCTGCAGCTTCCCTGCACGTTGGTCATGGGGTTTGCCAGGATGGGTGCTGCTCCAATGTAGGGACGCCGGGCGCCCGTGCAGGCTCGGAATTGCGGGCCAAACCGGCCGCAGACTTGCCGCAGCTGCCCAGCAGGCGGCGGCGGCCCCCCTTCGATTCCCCATGGCACCGGGTGGCGTCGCGCTGCCGCGACAATCGCGGGGTGAACACCCGCAGCCCTGAACTTCTCCTCCCCGCCGGCTCGCTCGACCGCATGCGCGCCGCCTACGACTTCGGCGCCGACGCGGTCTACGCCGGCCAGCCGCGCTACTCGCTGCGCGCACGCAACAACGAATTCCGCCTCGAGCAGCTCGCCCAGGGCATCGCCGAGGCCCATGCGCGCGGCAAACGCTTCTTCGTCACCAGCAACCTGATCGCCCACAACGACAAGGTGCGCACCTACCTGCGTGACCTGGCGCCGGTGGTCGAGCTGCGCCCCGACGCGCTGATCATGGCCGACGCGGGCCTGATCATGCTGGTGCGCGAGGAGATGGAGCGCGGGCGCTGGCCCGAGGTGCCGATCCACCTCTCGGTGCAGGCCAACAGCACCAACTGGGCGGCGGTGAAGTTCTGGCAGCGCGCAGGCGTCTCGCGCATCATCCTGTCGCGCGAGCTCAGCCTGGGCGAGATCGAGCAGATCCGCAACGAGTGCCCCGACGTGGAGCTGGAGGTCTTCGTGCACGGCGCGCTGTGCATCGCCTACTCGGGGCGCTGCCTGCTGTCGGGCTACTTCA
>DAOLLE010000178.1:0-6729 GCA_035331205.1 Burkholderiaceae bacterium | reverse complement strand
GGCCCGGTGGCCACCATCGCGATGCTGCTGCCCAGCATCTACGCGCTGGACGCCACGCCGGCGCTGATCATGCTGGCCGGCATCTACTACGGCGCGCAGTACGGCGGTTCGACCACCGCCATCCTGATCAACGTGCCCGGTGAGGCCTCCTCGGTCGTGACCGCTCTGGACGGCTACCAGATGGCCCGCAAGGGCCGCGCCGGTGCCGCGCTGGCGGCCGCCGGCCTGGGCTCCTTCTTCGCCGGCTGCGTCGGCACCGTGATCATCGCGGCCTTCGCGCCGCCGCTGACCGAGCTGGCTTTCAAGTTCGGACCGGCCGAGTACTTCAGCCTGATGGTGCTGGGCCTGATCGGCGCGGTGGTGCTGGCCTCGGGCTCGCTGATCAAGGCGATCTCGATGATCATCCTGGGCCTGCTGCTGGGCCAGATCAACACCGACGTGATCTCCGGCGTGCCACGCTACAGCTTCGACATTCCCGAGCTGACCGACGGCATCGGCTTCGTGACGATCGCGATGGGCGTGTTCGGCTTCGGCGAGATCATCTCCAACCTGGGGCGTCCGGCCGAACACCGGGAGGTCTTCACCAAGGATGTGAAGGGCCTGTGGCCGACGGCCCAGGACTTCCGCGATGCCGGTCCGGCCGTGCTGCGCGGTACGGCGTTGGGCTCGATCCTGGGCGTGCTGCCCGGCGGCGGCGCGCTGCTGGCCTCGTTTGCGGCCTACACGCTGGAGAAAAAGACCCGCGGCCGTCCCGGCCAGGTGCCCTTCGGCCAGGGCAACATCCGCGGTGTGGCCGGCCCCGAGGCAGCGAACAACGCCGGTGCGCAGACCAGCTTCATCCCGATGCTGACGCTGGGTATCCCGCCCAACGCGGTGATGGCGCTGATGGTCGGCGCGATGACCATCAAGGGCATCCAGCCCGGCCCGCAGGTGATGACCAGCAACCCGGACCTGTTCTGGGGCCTGATCGCCTCGATGTGGATCGGCAACCTGATGCTGGTGATCCTGAACCTGCCGCTCATCGGCATCTGGATCAAGCTGCTGACGGTCCCCTATCGCTTCCTGTTCCCGGCCATCGTGGTGTTCTGCTCCATCGGCCTGTACACGCTGAACAACAACAACTTCGACGTGTTCGCGGGCGCCTTGTTCGCGGTGGTGGGCTACATCTTCTACAAGCTTGGATGTGAGCCGGCACCGCTGCTGCTGGGCTTCATCCTGGGGCCGATGATGGAGGAGAACCTGCGCCGCGCCCTGCTGCTGTCGCGCGGTGACTGGACGACCTTCATGACCCGCCCGCTGTCGGCCGGCCTGCTGATCGCCGCAGTGCTGATGATCGTGGTGGTGATGCTCCCGGCGATCCGCAACAAGCGCGAAGAAGCCTTCCAGGACGAAGGCTGAGGCTGGACACAGGCGGTCCGGTGGACCGACTGTGCCTGCCGAAGGGCAACGCGACTTGCGACTTGCGCGTTGCGCGGCCTGCAAGGCTGAAGTCGTCCCGTGGATCGTCCCGAGACACCAACCCCACCCCTCGCGGTGGGGTTTTTCGTTCTTGGCATCGCCCGCTGCCGGCGGGCATGATGGCCGGCCGCCCCTCAGGAACCCGATGAGTCACGACCCCTCGCCCTACGAGCCGCCGCCGTCGTCCCCCGCCTTGGTCGACCGCCTGCCGCCCACGCTCAAGCCCTTGGTCGAGCCGGTGTTCCGCATGCTCTGGCTGGCCTGGCTGGCCGCCAACATGACGATGTGGATGAACGACGTCGCTGCCGCCTGGCTGATGACGCAGCTCACCGACAGCGTGGTGATGGTGGCGCTGGTGTCGGCCGCATCCACGCTGCCGGTCTTCCTGCTCGGCCTGCCCAGCGGCGCGCTGGCCGACATCGTCGACCGGCGGCGCTGGTTTGCCAGCACCCAGCTCTGGGTGGCCAGTGTGGCGGTGCTGCTGGCGCTGCTGTCGCTCGGCGGCGGGCTGACCGCACCGCTGCTGTTGGCGCTGACCTTCGTCAACGGCATCGGGCTGGCGATGCGATGGCCGGTGTTCGCGGCGATCGTGCCCGACATCGTCGCGCGCGAGCGCCTGTCCGGCGCGCTGGCGCTGCAGGCGCTGGCGATGAACCTGTCGCGCGTGTTCGGCCCGGTGGTGGCCGGCGCACTGCTCGCGGCGGCCGGCAGCGCGGCGGTGTTCGTGCTCAACGCGCTGCTGTCGCTGGTGGCCTTCGCACAGATCCTGCGCTGGAAGAGCCAGCCGCGGACCTCGGCGCTGCCCGGCGAGCGCTTCGTCGGTGCGATGCGGGTCGGCGTCCAGCATGTCTGGCAGAGCCCGCGCATGAAGATCGTGTTGCTGCGCGTCTTCCTCTTCTTCCTGCAGAGCTCGGCCATCACCGCGCTGATGCCGCTGGTGGCGCGCCGGCTCGGCGGCGGCGCCGGCTCGTTCACGCTGCTGGTGTCGTCGATGGGCGTGGGCGCCATCATCGCCGCGCTCACCGTGCCCAGCCTGCGCGATCGCATCTCGCGCGACCGCATCGTGGGTGTCGGCACCGTGGTGATCTCGGCAATGGCGGCGCTGGTGGCCTGGGCGCCGTCGATCTGGCTGGCGGCCCTGGCGGTGACCGTGGCGGGCATTGCCTGGATCAGCACCGCCAACACGCTGACGGTGTCCGCCCAGTTGACCCTGCCGAACTGGGTGCGCGCGCGTGGCATGTCGATCTACCAGATGGCGCTGATGGGTGGGGCGGCCAGCGGCTCGGCGCTGTGGGGCCAGGTGGCCGGCTGGACCGACGTGCCCACCGCGCTGCTCGCCGCCGCGCTGGCCGGCCCGCTGCTCGCATTGCTCACCCATCGGCTGCGCCTGGATGCCCACCAGGACGAGGACGTGCGACCGGCGCCGGCCGTGCCGGTGCCCGAGCCGGCGATCGCGCTCGATCCGCACGAGGGGCCCGTGATGGTGACGATCGAGTACCTGATCGAGCCGGCGCAGGCGGAGGCCTTTCACACCGTGATGCAGGAGACCCGTCGGGCGCGGCTGCGCCAGGGGGCGCTGTCCTGGGGCCTGTTTCGCGACACCGCGGTCCCGGGGCGCTACATCGAGTACTTCCTGGACGAGTCCTGGGTGGAGCACCAGCGCCGCCTGGAGCGCTTCACCGCCGCCGACGTCGACCTGCGCGCGCGCCGGGCGGCCTTCCACCGCGGCAGCGAGTTCCCGCGCGTGCAGCGCTACCTGGCCGAGTCGCTGGATTCGGCCTGAGACCGGAATGCAGCGCCCGGGCGACAGGGTCGATCCGGCTCTGTCGCAGCGCAGCATTTTTTTCTGCGTCGGCTGTCAACCGCGTGTCGCCTGCCCTCGTTGTGTCCATCGAGTGGATTTGCACTCGTCCTCAATCGATAGACGGAGTTAAGAATGTCCAAGATCCTGGCCGCCCTGGTTGCTTCCCTGTTCGCCGTTGGTGCCTTCGCTGCTGACGCTGCTTCGGCCCCCGCTGCCGCTTCCGCTCCGGCCAAGGTCGAGAAGAAGGCTGCTGCCCACAAGGCGCACAAGGCTGAGAAGGCTGCTTCCGCCGCTTCCAAGTGATGACACGGCCGGTCGCCCGCAGGTGACCGGCGTGGTGTTGCTGTTCCCGTCGGGGACCCTCGGTCCCTCTGACTGTGTCCCCAACGGGTGAGTGTTCACCCCAGTCGCTGGCTTTGGCTGGTTGACCGCTTCGATCGACGACCCCAGGTGGGCCCGATCGAACGACGCAAAAAAAGCGTCGACGCTGTCAACCGACCGCCAAAGCGCCTCGTTAAGAGCTGCGAGTGGATTGCACTCAACCTGTCCATCGATAAACGGAGTTACTACATGTCCAAGATCCTGGCCGCCCTGATCGCCTCCCTGTTCGCTGCTGGCGCTTTCGCCGCTGACGCCGCTTCCGCCCCGGCCAAGGCCGAGAAGAAGGTCGAGAAGAAGGCTGAAGCCAAGCCGGCCGCCAAGGCTGACAAGGCTGCCTCCGCTGCCTCCAAGTGATGACACGGCCGGCCTGATCGGGCCGGTCTGACATCCACGGAAAGGAAAGAGGGCCCCGAACGGGGCCCTCTTTCTATTTGTGCGTCTCAGTTTGCGCTGAGGTCGGGCTGAGCAACCCACCGCCGGTTGGCGGCGGGCCTGGCTCACTTGAACATCGCAGCAGGGTCGTCCTTCTTCGCGGGGGCCGAACCTGCGGCGCCGGAGCCACCGGCGTCGGCGGCTGGCGCGGGCGTGCCGAACATCTTGGTCGCGTCGTCGACCGGAGCCTTGCTGTCGGACGGCGCCATGATCTGGATGTTGCTCCCCGCATCGGCCGGTGCTTCCGGTGCACCGGTGGACACCAGACTCGGGAAGCCGATGATCAGGCCGACCATGATGATCTGGATGATCACGAAGGGCACGGCGCCCCAGTAGATCTGGCCGGTGGTGACCTTCGGGATCAGCTTGGCGGTCAGGCGGTCCTTGTAGTCTTCGGTCGGTGCGACGCTGCGCAGGTAGAACAGCGCGAAGCCGAAGGGCGGGTGCATGAACGAGGTCTGCATGTTCACCGCCAGCAGCACGCCGAACCAGACCAGGTCGATGCCCAGCTTCTCCGCCACCGGGCCGAGCAGCGGCACGACGATGAAGCTCAGCTCGAAGAAGTCCAGGAAGAACGCCAGCACGAACACCAGGATGTTCACGACGATCAGGAAGCCCAGCTGGCCGCCGGGCAGGCTGGTCAGCAGGTGTTCCACCCACTTCGGACCGTCCACGCCCTGGAAGACCAGGCTGAACACCGTCGAGCCGATCAGGATGAACACGACGAAGCAGGACAGCTTCATCGTCGAGTCCATCGCCTGGCGCAGCAGCTTCATGCTCAGGCGGCGGCGGCTGACGGCCATGGCCAGTGCACCCACCGCACCCATCGCACCGCCTTCGGTCGGCGTGGCGATGCCCAGGAAGATCGTGCCCAGCACCAGGAAGATCAGGCCCAGCGGCGGGATCAGCACGAAGGTGACGCGCTCGGCCATCTTCGACAGCAGCTTCAGGCCGGTGACCTTGTTGATCACCGCCAGCACGAAGGCCATCGCCACGCCCACGCACATGGACACGACGATCAGCTCGTCGGTGGGCGTCGCGGCCGGCCGGGTCTTGGCGAAGGCGATCGCACCGGCGACGGAGGCCAGCGTCAGCAGGCCCAGCGAGGGCAGGCCCGAGCTGCCGTTGTCTTCACGGATCGTGCGGGCTTCCTTCGGCAGCGCGGGCGCCCAGGTGGGGCGGACCATCGTCACCAGGAAGATGTAGCCCACGTACAGGCCGGTGAGCACGAAGCCCGGAACGAAGGCGCCCTTGTACAGGTCACCCACGCTCTTGCCGAGCTGGTCGGCCATGATGATCAGCACCAGCGAGGGCGGGATGATCTGGGCCAGCGTGCCGGACGCGGCGATCACGCCCGAGGCCACGCGCCGGTCGTAGCCGTAGCGCAGCATGATCGGCAGCGAGATCAGGCCCATCGAGATGACGGAAGCCGCCACCACGCCGGTGGTGGCCGCCAGCATCGCCCCCACGAAGATTACCGCGTAGGCCAGGCCGCCACGGATCGGGCCGAAGAGCTGGCCGATCGTGTCGAGCAGGTCCTCGGCCATCCCGGAGCGCTCCAGGATCAGGCCCATGAAGGTGAAGAAGGGGATCGCCAGCAGCGTGTCGTTCTGCATGATGCCGAACATGCGCAGCGGCAGGGCCTGCATCAGCGAGGTGGGCAGCAGGCCCATCTCGATGCCCACGAAGCCGAAGAACAGGCCGCAGGCGCCCAGCGAGAAGGCCACCGAGTAGCCCATCAGCAGGAAGAGGATCAGGCCCGCGAACATGATCGGGGCCATGTTGGCCGAGAAGAATTCCATCACTTGGCGGCTCCTTCAGCCTGGGCACGGATCACTTCGGCCAGCTCTTCTTCGGCCGACTTGGACGACAGTTTCTTGGCGGGGTCCTCGGCCAGGCCCTGCAGGAAGGCCAGGCGCTTGATCAGTTCCGACACGCCCTGCAGCCCCAGCAGCGTGAAGCCCACCGGCAGCAGCGCATACACCGGCCAGCGGATCAGTCCGCCGGCGTTGGAGGAGACTTCACCACTGGTGTAGGCCTTCAACACCACCGGCAGCGACAGGTCGATCACGACGATCGAGATGGGCAGCAGGAAGAACAGCGTGCCCAGGATCTCGACCCAGACCTGGGTGCGGCGCGAGAAGCGGCCCAGGATCACGTCGATCTTGACGTGCTCCTGGCGCAGCAGCGTGTAGCCGGCCGCCAGCAGGAAGATGCCGGCGAAGAGGTACCACTGGATCTCGAGGTAGGCGTTCGAGCTGGTGTTGAAGGCCTTGCGCACGATGGCGTTGGCCGCCGAGATCAGCACGGCGGCCAGTACCAGCCAGGATGTCCAGCGGCCGATGCGCTCGGTGAGCGCGTCGATCCACCGCGAGAGTTGCAGCAGGGCAGTCAAGGGGAGTCCTCCGGTCGGGGGAAAGGGCGAGGCGATTGAAGGGGTAACGAGTGCGTAACGTCGGCCGAAGCTGCGGCGCAGTGCACGCCAGTGTGCCGTGGTCCGGCCCGATGACACCTGAAAAGCCCGTTCTGGCCCATCGGGTGTTACGACTACGCAGCACTACGCAGCACTGTGCAGCGCCCTGCGGCAGCTCGCGCCGCCGGCAGGCCGGATGCAACGGTGGACGTGACCGCGCCGCGCTACGCGGATTCGCTGC
>DAOLLE010000177.1:0-6734 GCA_035331205.1 Burkholderiaceae bacterium | reverse complement strand
CGCTGGCGGTGGCCTACGCGCTGTTCTTCGGCAACGTGGTGCTGCTGCCGCTGTGGCTGCAGCAGCACATGGGCTACAACGCGACGCAGGCCGGCATGGCCATGGCGCCGGTGGGCGTGCTGGCGATCTTGCTGACGCCGCTGTCGGGCCGCAAGGTGGCCACCTGGGACCCACGCTGGATGGCCACTGTCGCGTTCCTGGTCTTCGCGCTGGTGCTGTGGCTGCGCTCGGGCTTCACGCCGCAGGCCGACTTCGGCCATATCCTGGTGCCCACGGTCATCCAGGGCGCGGCGCTGGCCTTCTTCTTCATTCCGCTGAACGTGATCGTGCTGGCGGGGCTGACGCCGGATCGCATCCCGGCTGCGGCGGGGCTGTCGAACTTCCTGCGCATCACCGCGGGGGCGATGGGTACGTCGATTTCCACCACGCTGTGGGACGACCGCGCCATCCTGCACCGCGCCCACCTGAGCGAGCTGCTGCACAACGGCAACGCGGTGTTCCAGGACATGCTCGGGCGGCTGACCTCGGCCGGCCTGAGCCGCGAGCAGGCGCTGGCGCAGATCAACCGGCTGATCGACCAGCAGGCCTACACCCGTGCGGCCGATGACATCTTCCTCGTCTCGTCGTGGATCTTCCTCGGCCTGATCGCGCTGGTCTGGCTCACCCAGCGGCCCAAGCGCCAGGGCGGCCCCGGTGCAGCGGCCGATGCCGGCGGCGCACACTGAGTCGCAGGGCTGCGCACAATGCGCGCATGAAGATCTATTCCTGGAACGTCAACGGCATTCGCGCCGTGATCAAGAAGGGCCTGTTCACGCCCTTCCTCGAAACCCACCGCCCCGACATCCTCTGCCTGCAGGAAACCAAGGCCGAGCGGGGCCAGGTGGCCATCGAGCTGCCGGGCTGGCACGAGTACTGGCACTCGGCGGTCAAGAAGGGTTACTCGGGCACGGCGATCTTCAGCCGGACCGCGCCGCTGTCGGTCACCTACGGCTTCCCGGAGGCCTTCGCCCGCCGCTTCGAAGACGCCGACGCGCTCTACGGCAACGCCAACGACGAGGGCCGCATCGTCACCGCCGAGTTCGAGCGTTTCTACGTCGTCAGCGTCTACACCCCCAACGCCAAGGACGACCTGAGCCGCCTGGCGCTGCGCCAGCGGCACTGGGACCCGGCCTTCCTGGCCTACTGCCTGGAGCTGCAGCAGCACAAGCCGGTGGTCTTCTGCGGCGATTTGAACGTCGCCCACACCGAGCTGGACCTCGCCAACCCCAAGCCCAACCGCGGCAAGAAGGGCTTCACCGACGAGGAGCGCGCCGGCTTCCAGGCCTTTGTCGATGCCGGGTTCATCGACAGCCTGCGCCTGTTCAAGCAGGGCAACGGCCACTACAGCTGGTGGAGCGTGCGCAGCAACGCGCGTGAGCGCAACATCGGCTGGAGAATCGACTACGCGCTGCTCTCCCCGGCGCTGCGGCCCGCGGTGGTCGACGCCGCCATCCACGCCGAGGTGCTGGGCAGTGACCATTGCCCCATCAGCGTGACGCTGGATCTGGCGCGTTGGGGCGGCTGAAGTGCCCTCCGCCGGTCACCTTGCCCAGCGCTGACGATGGACCTGGCTCTGGAACCAAGGTCGCGGATGTGGGCCGAAAGTGACAAATATGGTAATTCCGGAGCGTCTGAGCTTGGCGAGCTGACCGTCTGAGGCATGCTTGCTGTCTGCTCGCAGCCGGGGTCACGGGGGCCTTCAGGGCGGCGGGCGAGAACAACAAAAAGCCGATGACCGACCAATTGCATCGCCTTGGTTCGGCAGCGTTGGCCCTGGCGCTGTTGCGCTGCCTGCTGCTGCTGGGTGCCTTCACCGCGAGCGGGCTGGTGTTCGCCGCACCGCCGGCGCCCCAGTGGCAGGACCTGGGGGCTGGGAGCGAACGGATCGACCTCGTCGAGGGTTTCTGGGCGCTGCGTGAGTCCCTCGACCACCATTCAGACGCCAGGACGGTGCTCGATCGGCCGGACTGGCTGCCCGCCACGATCCGCAATCGCAACGCGTCCTGGACCCGGTCGGTGGTCTGGCTGTGCGGCCACATCACCAACCGCAGCGCCCGGCCGGTGACCCGCTGGATCGTGGTCCGGCCCTGGCGGGTGGCGCAGGTGAACCTCTACCTTTTTGCCGCCGATCGGCCCGAGCAGCGACTCAGCCTCGAGTCCGGTCGCCGCCAGCTCGCTGCCTCCACCGGGCGCGAGCACGTCGACTCCGTCTTCCCGGTGACGCTGGCACCGGGCGAGTCCGCCCGGCTGCTGATCGCGCTGAGCGACCTGACCGTGCCGACGGCCGAGGTCAGCGCCTGGACGCCGGCGGCCTATACCCGCTGGGTCACGCTGGAATTGCTCGTCGATGGCATGGTCCTGGCCGTGGCCCTGGCGCTGCTTGTGCTGTTGCTGACCTCGGGGGATCGGGGCTTCATCTTCCTCGGCTGCTGGCTCGCGACGTCGGTGGCGTTCGAGTCGCTTTACCACGGCAAGTTGCTGGTCTACCTGTTGCCGCACCTGGCCGATCCGATCGTGCCGATCTTCACGCAATTGGGCGCGGCGCACTACCTGTTCTTCGTGGCCAGTACGGTGCAGCTGTTGGGGCTGCGCTGGCGCGATGGATGGACCCGGGCATTGGTCGCTGTCGTGGTACTGGCCAACCTGCTGGCGCTTCTGGTCTGGTTCTTCGTGTCGGTCGTCGAGATTCGGCGCGCGGTCGCGCTGCTCGGGCTGGTGACGGTGTTGATCTGGCCCATGGCCGTCTGGCGTACGCCGCTGGCTGACCGGCGAGGCCAGAAAGCGCTGCGTACGGTGATGGCGCTGTGCTGCGCGACGATGGGCCTGTACGTCGTGATGGCCCACGGCGGCCCGTTGCCCCAGTTGTTCCAGTGGCTGAAGGGCCAGCTTCGGCTGGACTACATCACCATCCTCGGCGTGGTGGGGGCCTACCACCTGCAGCGTCGCAGCCAGCAGGCGGCGCAGCGTCGGCACATCGAGTTCCTGGCCTACCACGACGTGCTGACCGGCCTGCCCAACCGCGAGCGTGGGCGCGAGTTGCTCCAGCAGGCGCTGGGGGGCGCCGCCGACGAGGCGACCCTGGGCCTGGCGCCTGTGCCGCTGCGCCCCCTGGCGGTGGCCTGCCTCGGGCTGGAGCGCTTCCGCCTGGTCAACGACAGCTATGGCCACTCCCGCGGCGACAACCTGCTCGTGCAGGTGGCCGCACGCATGCAGACCCACCTGGCCGAGACCGATCCCGGCGGGGCGGGCACGGTCTGCCGGCTGTCGGCCGGCGAATTCATGCTGCTGTTGCCCGGCGTCGACAACCCCGAACTGGCGTTGCAGAGTGGGCGTGACCTGCTGGCGCTGCTGGCCCATCCCTTCGAGCTCGACGGCCGGCAAATCCAGATCGGCGCCTCGGTCGGTCTGGTGCTCGCCCCGGCGCAGGGCACCGACGCCGAGGCGCTGATGCGCTACGCCGGCATCGCCTTCCACGAGGCGCGGCGCCAGAGCCAGCAGCGGGTCTGCCTGTACGCGTCGGCGATGGGGCTGCGCTCGCAGGAGCAGCAGCGTATGCGCGAGGCGCTGCGCCAGGCGGTGGCACGCGACGAACTGGAGCTGCACTACCAGCCGCAGCGGGACCTGCGCAGCGGCCGCATCACCGTCGTCGAGGCGCTGCTGCGCTGGCGGCGCAAGCCCAGGGAACTGACGCCGCCCGCCGACTTCATCCCGCTGGCCGAGGAGAGTGGCCTGATCGTTCCCATCGGCGCCTGGGTGCTGCAGCAGGCCTGCCGCCAGGCGCCGGGCTGGCCGGACCTGGTCGTGGCGGTCAATGTCTCGGCGGTGCAGTTCCAGTCGGGCCAACTCGAAGCACAGGTGCGCCAGGCCCTGGCCGACAGCGGGCTGCCGCCGCAGCGACTCGAGCTGGAGCTGACCGAGTCGGTGCTGATCGAGCGCGCCCACGAGGTCCTGCCCACGCTCGCTCGGCTGCGCGAGCTCGGCGTGCTGCTGGCGATCGACGATTTCGGCACCGGCTACTCGAGCCTGGCGTATCTGCAGCAGTTGAGCGTCGACCGCTTGAAGATCGACCGTGCCTTCGTCACCCCGCTCGGTGTGCCACGCCAGGCCGACAAGGCCCTCGTCGGAGCGATCGTCACGATGGCGCGCCAGCTCGGCCTGCACACCGTGGCCGAAGGCGTCGAATCGGAGGCGCTCGGGCCGGTGCTCGCCGATCTGGGCTGTGACGCGGTGCAGGGCTACGCGATCGCACCGCCCATGCCCGCGTCGCGCCTGACCCATTGGCTGAAGGACCTGGCCGAGGGCGCTGCCCCGCTGGTCCACGCCGCTTGACCCGGCGCGCGACCGGAGCGGGTTGCCGCGGCCGCACTGCGCCCGCTCACCGAAACTCGAAGGCCAGCTTCAGGTACGGCCCGCGCGTATCGGCGGTGAGGTCGGACTGCCAGTCATCGCGCGCCGAGGCCCGCAGCGACCGTTTGGCCCATCCGATGCGCAGGCGCAGCGGCGGAGCGAGGTTCAGCGCCAGGCCCGCCTCGGTCTGGCTCCAGTCGACCGAATGGCTGTCGGTGAGCCAGCCGGCCTGGCCGAAGATCGCCGCTTCCAGCGCCAGCAGCGGGGTCACCTGCCAGCTGCCCAGGATGCCGCCCATCGGCCCGCTGCCGGAGAGCTTGCGTGTGCTGGTCTGGGGCGTCGCGCTCTGGTCGGTGCTCGACCAGCGCAGGCCCGCCCAGCCGGCGCCGGCGAACCACTGCAGCCGCACCGGCCGGTCGGCGAAGAGCTGGTGGTTGTAGCCGACGAAGGCGCGCTGCACCGTCGCTTCGTTGCGGATGTCCAGCGGCCCGGTCATCGTGCGCTGGTCGATCGCCACCGTGCTGCCTGCCGCCAGGTGCTGCGTCGATGCCGCCCGGTAGCCCTCGAGCTGCAGCTGGATGCCGCCCGCGCCGCTGGGCGTGAAGCGGTACGTGGCGTCCAGCGCCCCCGAGGTGACGCCCGAGCGGTTGATCTCCAGCGGCGTGGCCGAGCAGCCGGCCAGGACGACGACGAGGGCGGCCGATGCGGCGCAGGCGAAGCGCGCGGATGCAGGGGCAGATGCGGGGGAGGATGCGGTGGCAGAAGCGGGAGCGTTCACGGCAAGGTCTCCAGGTTCAGCGCCTTCAGCGCTTTCAGCGCCGGATGGGCGGCCTGGCCGGGCCGTTCAGGCGCTCCAGCCAGTGTCCCACGTCGGCGGCCAGTTTCTTCGCCTCGGGCTGAGTGCTGGGGTGCTCGGCCAGGGCCGTGCGGGCGGCCTGGAGCTGCCGGGCGGCCTCGCTGCGGTCGCCGCGCAGCAGCGCGTAGCGGCCCTGCTCGTAGGGCAGGGCGGCCTCCCAGGCTTCCCCGGGCGAGCCCTCGTGCAGCGCGTCGGCCTTCAGCCCCGCCAGCAGCGTGCCGACGCCGTCGGTGCGGCCCTGGTCCAGGCGCAGCGCCGCCAGCAGGTAGTGCATCCCCTGCATCGCCGGGCTGTCGGCCGCGAAGGCCGGGCGCGCCAGCTCGATGGTCTCGGTCGTCAGCCGCTCGGCCGCCGGGAGCTGCCCGCCCTCGCGCAGCGACAGCGCCGCGTTGTGGCGGTTCACGACCACGCCGAGCGTGCGCTCGCCGTACAGCCTGCGGTAGACGTCGGACAGGCTGAGGAACTCCTGGGCCGCCTCGTCGTAGTGCCGGGCCTTGTGCAGCAGGCCGGCCAGGACGAAGCGCGCCGAGGCCTGTTGTCCATTGTCCGTCCCGACCTTGGCCGTCATGCACTGCAGCGCGCGGCGCGCGATCGGCAGGGCCTCGTCGACCTGATCGACGTCGCCGAGCGCCTTGGCCAAGTGCACCCGCGCGTAGCAGCTACGCAGGTGCTCGGCGCCCACGCGCGCCTCGGTGCCGGCGACCAGCTCGCGGGCCAGCGTGAGCGCCTCGTCGAAGTGCTCGCTCTGGCCCGCCATGTCGGACTGGAACTGGAGCGCCGACAGGGCCAGCGAGGCGTCCACCTCGTCCGGCTGCTGCGCCAGTACCTGGCGCGCCAGCGTTACCGCCTGGGCGCCGGCCGCGTAGGCCTGCGTCGACTTGTGCTGCTGCCCCAGCAGCATCGACCGGCGCGTCCAAAGGCGCAGCTGCAGGTTCAGTGGGGGCGCGGGGAGGGCGCGCAATTCCTGCTCGGCCGTCGCCAGCAGCTGCTCCGCCTCGGGGAAGTGCTGCAGCTGACTCAGTACGTAGGCCTGATCGATGCGGATCTGCGCCAGCGTGGCGGCCGGCGCCTGGCCCGACTGCGCCCAGGCCGTCAGCGCCTGGTTGCCCGCGGCGATCGAGGCCTCGTACTTGCCCAGGTAGAACAGCGCCTGGCGCATGGCCTCGTGCACCGTGGCCCGGGCGGCGGGGTCGGCCTTGGCCAGCCGGGCATCGACCTGGCCGGCGGCCTTGATCACCGCGTCGGCCATGCTCACGTCGCGCTGGCCGGCGAAGGCCGGGTTGCCCGCGCGGATCAGGTCCTCGCTCAGGAAGCGGCTCAGCGCCTGGGCCGAGGCCAGCTGGCGGGCGGTTTCCGCGTGCGCCTCGCTGGCGCGCACATAGAACCAGGTCGTCGAGACCAGCCCCAGCAGCAGGGTGCCGACCGCGGCCACCAGCCAGGGCCGGCGCGCCCGCACGCGCGCCAGGCGCTCGCGCAGCTCGGCCTGCTGGGC